>NZ_JBSHLH010000005.1:0-230988 GCF_053644255.1 Sphingobacterium sp. NPDC055431 | reverse complement strand
AAATAATATTTTATTGTTTTAATGTATTATTGGTTATAATTAGTAGTCGATTAGGTAAGTAATTAATTGATAGTTGTTTAAGCAATTTAAGTGGTTTGAAATAATTCAATAAAAAAGCTCTAATCGGTTAAAATTAGAGCTCTTTGTAAAATTGATTCGTTGAATCTATTTTGTGTCTTTCTTTCCGAAGATTGAAATCTTCAGGTATTTACCTGGATTTTCTTTCAGGTCTTTCACCAATTGGTCCAGATTTTCGGAAGCATTTGTTAAGTTATTGTATAGCTTTTCATCATGGATCAATTGACTTAGTGATCCATCTCCAGTATTGATCTTATTGGTTATTTCCATCACGTCCTTCATGGCTTGGTTGGCATTGTCAACGGTCGCCTTGATTTCCGTTTTTGATAGATCATCTGAAAGGTTATCCAGATTCGCTAAAATGGAATTGATCTTTTCGTTGTTGTTTTTGAAGTTCATCGTAATGGACTCCATATTGGCAAGGATCTTACTCAAGCGGTTTTTCTCTGCACCCATCAATCCATCTACATCACCTGTAATCTTTTCAAGGTTCTTCAAGGAAACAGAGATACTATGTACACTGCTCTTGAAATCTCTTTGGAAGTTTTCATCCAATACCGAGTTTACACCCGATAGTACGGAATCCAGTTTTACGACCAAGTTTTCGATTTTCTTTTGCAAAGGTTCAACTTTTTCCATCAGATTAGCCTGTACATCCGATAGCAATGGATCTCCGTTTCTGGCCATGGTGGTGCTGTTTCCTAATTCAAAGACTATGGCCTTACTACCCAATAGGTCGGCACTTACGATTCTTGCCACCGTATTGGATGGGATATCATAGTCATTGTTGATCTTGAATTCAGTCCTGATTTTTCCGTTCGGTTGGAGGGTAAGTTTAGAAACGCGGCCAATTTGGAAACCACTGACCAATACAGGTTTAGAAACCGCTAGCCCATCCACGTTGTCATATTCTGTGTAAAAAGTATTTTCGCTGCTAAAAACATTGTTCCCTTTGAGGAAACTGTAACCGATAAATAAGATTGCAATAGCAATACTAGTTAATGCCCCGACTTTAGTTTCGTTAGATATTTTCAAAATTACCCTATTTAAGTACTACCACTCTGTTCTAACCGCCAATTTAAGAAAAAGTTTATTTTTCTATGCTTTTTCTGTAGGTATTTATGGCATTGAACAAATCGGTGACAATTGATTCTTGTCCAGCGGATGACATCATGAAGCGTTCCTCATCTGGATTGGAAATAAATCCGATCTCGGTCAATACTGCCGGCATACCTGCCGTTGCCAAAACTGCTAAAGATTGTTCTTTTACACCTCTATCTGTACGGCTAGACCCTGCAAATTGATCTTGCATATAGGATGCAAGACGGATACTTTGCTCTCTAAATTTTCTTTTCATCAATGAAAATACGATGTAGGTAGAGGGGTCTTTAGGGTCAAAACCACCATAGTTTTCTTTGTAGTTTTCCTCCATTAGGATGGATGCGTTCTCACGGATCGCTACATCTTGGTCACCGGTACGGCTAAAACCCAGAACCAATGTTTCGGTTCCTTTCGCGGAGGTGTTCAGAACACGTTGCGTGACATAACGACCTCGGCTGTTTTTTACCCTACGGCTACTGGCACCACCGGAGTTACAGTGTATGGAAATAAAAAGGTCCGCATGATGCTTATTTGCCAATGCAGGACGTTCATAAAGTTTAGGATATACATCCGTGGTACGTGTATAGATCACTTTGATGCCTGGGAACTCCTTCTGGATCTTCTTTCCCAGTTTCAAGGCCACCTGTAGGGCAATGTCTTTTTCCTTAGATTGCCTACCTACTGCCCCAGAATCATGTCCACCATGCCCAGGATCTAATACTATTGTTTTAATTTTTCTAGGACTTCCACTTTGGTCGCTTTGTAAATCTTTTGGTTTAAAACTCGCTAATACAACCACTGAGATACAAGTCAACAATAACCCAATTTTCCGAATCACGTTTGTCTTTTTTGTCGTCAATTTCTCCAATTTCTCTTAATCGTTTCTGTTTCCTATCAAATTCTATTCCTAATGTGCAATTGAATTTGATTTATATTGCTTGATGGCGTCCACTAAATTACCTACGATTTCATTCTGTCCAGCTTCAGAAGCCATGAACTGTTCTTCATCTGGGTTAGAAATAAAGCCGATTTCCGTCAGTACTGCGGGCATAGCTGCCGAAGCTAAAACTGCCAGGGATAATTCTTGTACCCCGCGGTTTGGACGGCCTTTTTTAACATATTCATTTTGGATATGAGTTGCAAACCGAATGCTCTTATCGCGATATGTCCTCTTCATTAAAGAGAAGATAATATAGGTAGAAGGGTCATTTGGGTCAAATCCGCCATAGTTCTCCTGATAGTTCTCTTCAAAAAGAATATCGGCATTCTCCCTAACGGCTACTTCCGATTCTCCTCGCTGCAACCTGTTAAAACCACAAACAAAAGTTTCGGTACCACTTACTCCAGGGTTCCTGATGGTCCTGGTGGTATAGCGCCCGTTCTTACCTTTTACTCGGCGGTCGACATCGGCCGAGTTGCAGTGGATAGAGATAAAAAGGTCAGCATGGTTTTTATTTGCCAAGGCTGTCCTTTCGTGAAATGGAACATCCACATCAGTTTCACGGGTCAACATGGCCTTTACGCCAGGCATTTCTTTTTCAATCGCTTCTTTCAATCGTTTCCCCACTTGCAGCGTAATATCCTTTTCCACGGTGGTCCTTCCTCGAGCACCGGGTAGATTACCACCATGTCCTGGGTCAATAACGACCAATTTGAATGTTTTATTGGATTGCGAAGTTTGAGGAGGATTATTCTCAGGATTTTTCTTTTCAGTGGAATGAACAATACTGCTCAAGAAAATCAAGGGAAGAAGTACTGCTGCAAACGTAATCGATATTTTTGTTGATTTATTGAAATTCATAGTTAACGTTATTATTTTAGTCCTATCAATAACATTGCAAATGTAAACTGTTAAATATGATTAACTTTTGAAAAACCTAATCGTTGTTATTGATTTTTGACTATTTTTGCCAACAAGAGTTTAAAATTAGCACAAAAATAACATTCATATTTCATTTTGAAGGCCTTAAGTTGTTTTTTCCTTTCCATTCTGTTTTTTTTTATTGGGATGTCTGTGCTACAGGCTCAGGTGGAGACCAATTCTCGCACTCAAAATGTTACAATAGACACCCTTCAAAGAGATACAATTCCGACCGATACCAGCAGAAATAACTTCAAGGAAGTAAATGGTCAGGATACAGTCCACATGAAAGATCAAGGTGGTTTGGAAACCGTTGTGACCATTTCCGCAAATGATTCCTCCTGGAACCAGGTCAGTAAAAACGTCCTTCACTTATACAAAGGCGCCAAAGTTAAATACCAAGGCTTTGAATTGGCAGCGGATTATATCCGTTTGGATAGAAATACCAATGTCCTGTTTGCCTCCGGGGTAATGGACCATAACGGCAAATATGTAGGTCGTCCCGTCGTGATCATGCCCGGTGAATCGCCCATTGCGGTCGACTCCCTTCTCTACAACTATAAGACTCAAGTGCCCAAAACCTTCGGTGTAATGACCGAGGTTGACGGGGGATACATTCAGGCCAGAGAGGTCAGGAAAAACATCTATGATGAAATGTCCCTCTACAAAGGACTTTACTCCACCTGTAACCTGCCTTATCCACATACCCACTTTGGTATTCAGATTACCAAAGGGGTCATCACCCAGAAACAGATTATTGCCGGACCTTCCTATTTGGTCGTAGCAAATATTCCGATTAAGTTTTTGGCCATCCCATTTGGTTTTTTTCCTAAACAGGACAAGAAAAGTTCCGGATTCCTATTTCCATCTTTCGGTGAAGATGCCGCTAGAGGTTTCGCGATGCGTGATCTAGGATGGTACCTGACATTCAATGATTATTGGGACTCGGAAATCAGGGGTACCTTATATTCCAAAGGAACCTGGGAAGCCAATGTGAGGACCCAATACTTAGTGAATTATAAGTTCAATGGTAACTTCGCCCTTCAATATGGCTCATATGTGCAAGGGGTGGAAGGAACCGATAATTATGGCCGCGAGAAAAACTTCCGATTTACTTGGAACCACTCTCAACGTCAAGAAGCAAATCCAGGTACATCATTCTCCGCATCGGTAAACTTCGGTTCTCGAAATGCTTACCGAAATGCTGCCACAACAGGTGGCTATAACCCTCAGCAAGCGATCAACAACAGTATGCGTTCATCGGTTGCTTACGGAAAAGTGTTTGCTGATGGCAAGGTGAATTTCACGGCAAATATGTCCCATGAACAGAACCTATCGACAGGAGCCTTGTCCATGGACCTACCAACCATCAGTTTAAACGTTGCAACCTTCAACCCATTCGATTCCAAAGACCGTATCGGTGAACAGAAATGGTATCAGCGTATCACGGTAGGATATAGCTTGCAAGGTCAAAACCGAATCGTAACGACAGATTCCCTGTTGTTCAGAAAAGAATCACTGAATAAATTCACCAATGGTGTACAGCACAATATCCCAGTAAGTTTAAGTTTAAACGTGATGAAGTACTTCCAATTCAATACTTCATTCAACTATACAGAACGCTGGTACCTTCAATATGTAAGGAACAGACTGGTGAACCAACCTTATGGATTTCAAAACGTAAGAGATACCCTTCAGGGCTTTAAGCGTGCTTACGACTATTCAGTATCTTCAGGATTATCGACCAAGATCTATGGTCAGATGAACAAGAAGATCGGGAAGATCGAAGCCATGCGACACACCATTACCCCATCGGTGAATGTGAACTATAGACCCGATTTCTCAGATGCCCGTTATGGTTTCTATCGAGACTTTACGGATGAAAATGGGGTGTACAGCAGATACTCCATCTTCGAGAACGGTATTTATGGAACACCGAGCGCAGGTAAATCCTTTGGTATTGGATTCTCCGTGGATAATACCCTCGAGGCCAAGATTCGGAACGATAAGGACACCACCGGTACCGGGATCAAAAAGGTGCCCATAATCCAAGGTCTGACCTTTAGTGGTAACTACAATGTGGCGGCGGATTCCCTGAAACTTTCCCAGATTACTTTCTCTGGTCGTACAGCCCTGTTCGACAAAAAAGTAAATGTGAACTTCAACGGGGTATTCGATCCATATACCTACGATAAATATACCGGTAACCGTATTGACCGTTTTGCAATCAAAGATGGTACGCTAGCACGCTTGACCAACTTTGGTTTATCCTTCGACTATAGTCTAAACCCGAAAGCAAACCAAAACAGAAGCGATAATATTGACTCCCTGAGAAGCTCTATGCCTAACCTAACGCCTGAACAGGCGCAAGCCTTGGCAAGGATCAGTACCGACCCGAATGCATTTGTGGATTTCAATATTCCATGGAACTTGGCCGGTTCATTCAGTATGAACTATGCCCGTGTATTCAGTCGTGAAAAGCAAAGAATGGAGACCAGATTGACCAGTACGGTAAACGTGCATGGTGATTTTAATGTGACTCCTAAGTGGAAGGTACAATTCAACACCGGTTACGACTTTGTGCAGAAAGAAGCATCCATGACCCAGGTCAGCATCTATAGAGATCTGCACTGTTGGGATATGTCGGTGGGCTGGGTGCCATTCGGAACCTATAAGAGTTATAATATTACCATACGTGCGAAAGCATCCATATTACAGGATTTAAAATTGACCAAGAGACAGAGTCACTATTCGTACTAATAGACATTCTGTATAAAACTATATCTATGAAAGCTGAAATTATTACCATTGGTGATGAAATCTTGCTCGGACAGATAGTAGATACCAATTCTGCTTGGATAGCCCAAGAGCTATTCGCCCAGCAAATCCAAATACAACAGATCACTTCTATCACAGACCAGGAAAGCCATATCCTGGAAGCATTGCATGATGCTGCCAGCCGTGCCGAAATCATCATCTGTACCGGTGGTCTAGGGCCTACCAAAGATGATGTGACCAAGTTTACAGCTGCAAAATTCTTTAACACTACTTTGGTCCATAATCCAGAGGTGATGGAACATGTCAAACAGATCTTCCATCGTTTCGGACGTACCATGCCTGAAATCAATAAGGGACAAGCTGAAGTATTGGCCAATGCCGATGTGCTGTTCAATGATTGGGGTACTGCTCCCGGTATGTGGGTAGAGCATGATGGCAAGGTCTATGTGTTCCTTCCTGGGGTTCCATTTGAAATGAAGAACCTGATGACTTACCGGGTCCTTCCTAAATTGAAGGACTTTAAAACGGAAGAAAAGGTGGTCAACAAATATATCCTGACGGTCGGAATAGGAGAGTCTCATCTAGCTGAACATATTGCAGCGATTGAGGATCAATTTCCTCCTCATATCCATTTAGCATACTTACCTAAGATCGGCTTGGTTCGATTAAGGTTGACTGCAACTGGATCAGATCTTGAAAAGCTTGAAGTCGAAGCAGAGGACTGGAAAAATAAATTGGTCGATCGAATTGGCAATGCGGTGGTAGCTACGGAGGATATCAGTTTTGAAGAAGTCATCGTCCATGCTTTTTCTGAAAAGGGAAAGACCTTAGCGACAGCAGAAAGCTGTACTGGAGGCAATATCTCCAGGTTGATAACCGAAATTCCGGGCTCCAGTAAAATGTTCAATGGAGCGGTTGTTGCCTATGCCAATGAAGTTAAGGAGCATGTGTTAGGGGTAGATAGGGAAACCTTGATCGCCCATGGAGCCGTAAGTGAGGAGACCGTCATTCAAATGGCAAAGGGAGTTCAGCAAAGGTTAGAAGTGGATTATGCCATTGCTACCAGTGGAATTGCCGGTCCAGATGGCGGTACGGCCGAGAAACCTGTAGGGACGGTCTGGGTGGCCATTGCGGGCAAGAATGAGGTGAAAACAAAGCTGTTTCACTTCCATCATGACCGTTTAATTAACATAGAACGCACTACTGCTCAGGCATTACTGATGCTATGGAACTTATTTCAACAAGAATCAGAGTTTTAACAAAACGATATTTTGTTAATTATATATGATAAAATATTTAATTTTGTTCACTTGTCAAGTAAGTATTAATAATTAACTTAGTAATCTAACAATCCAAATAATAATAGATGGCAATATATAAACTTTTGTTACCTAAGATGGGGGAGAGCGTCTCTGAAGCGACCCTGACCAAATGGGTAAAGCAGGTTGGGGATCATATTGAAGAGGATGATGCAGTTGTAGAACTTGCTACCGATAAGGTCGATTCTGAAGTTCCATCGCCAGTATCTGGAATTCTTAAAGAAAGATTGTTCGAAGAAAATCAGGTAGTTCAGGTCGGTGAGGTCATTGCTCTGATTGAAATTGAAGGACCTGAGGAGGAAAGCCAAGAGCCTCAGTCTACCCAACAGGAAGAACCTGCTGAAAGCTCAGATACGCCTGTAGATACTGCAAACGAATCCGAATCCATTCATAAGGACCTTGCTGATGTCGAATCGCCGGCATTGGAAATACCAGACCATGATATCCCTGGTCTCGATCAGGTTCAGGAAAAAAATATTCAAATCGAATCCAACCATCAGGAGATCTACTCCGGCATCCGCTTCTATTCTCCTTTAGTAAGGAATATCGCTCAGCAAGAGGGTATTTCTCAAAAAGAGCTTGACGGTATCCCAGGTACTGGCGGTGAAGGAAGGGTTACCAAACAAGATATCTTGAATTACCTTGAACAGAACAAAGGCGTTCAATTGCCAAAGCCTGTTCAACCCGCTACTGAAGAAAGACCTCAGCCTAAAGTAGAGGAACCTCAAACCCCAGCAGCTCAGGTCGTGAAAAGTAGTAATGGTGATTCAGAGATCATTGAAATGGACCGTATGCGTAGGCTGATTGCAGACCATATGGTGAACAGTGTCAAGACTTCTCCGCATGTTTTCTCTGTTGTCGAAGCCGATGTAACCAATTTGGTGAATTGGAGAAACAAAGTAAAAGATGGCTATAAGAAATCTGAAGGTGAGAATATTACCTTCACACCATTGTTCATTGAAGCTATTGCAAAAGCCATCAAAGATTTTCCAATGGTGAATGTTTCAGTAGATGGTTATAATATTATCCGTAAAAAGAACATCAATATTGGAATGGCAACGGCACTGCCTACAGGCAACCTTATCGTTCCGGTAATCAAGAATGTCGATCAACTGAGCCTAACCGGAATCTCCAGGTCTGTGAATGACTTGGCGAACCGCTCTCGAGGCAACAAGCTTAAGCCAGACGATACCCAAGGTGGTACTTTCACTTTCACCAACATCGGTGCATTTGGCAATATCTTTGGGATGCCGATCATTAACCAACCTCAGGCAGCTATCCTAGCCGTCGGAACGATCAAAAAGAAACCGGCAGTTCTGGAAACTGAATTTGGTGATGTCATTGCTGTACGCCATATGATGTATATCTCCATGTCCTATGACCATCGCGTTATTGACGGTGCATTGGGTGGGCAGTTTATCCGACGTGTGGCTGATTACTTAGAAAATTGGGACTCTGAAAGAGTTATCTAATCCATAATAAAACAAAAACGCTCATCATCCGATGAGCGTTTTTGTTTTATCCATTTACCATAAGCTGATGCCTCGGTAATTTCATCATCACCATATAGCGGTATCTGAAATATAGTAATATCGAAGAGGTCAATAAGCCCAATGTCAAACCGTACCATATTCCCTTAACGCCAAAGTTCAGTTGAATTCCCAAGAAATAGGCTGTTGGTAAACCGATCACCCAATAGGCAAAGAATGTAATAAAAGTAGGGGAATTCACATCACCCATACCCCGTAATGTACCTAGACCTACCACCTGCGTACCATCAAATATTTGGAACATTCCTGCAATGATCAATAACTGTGATGCCATAACCACGACCTCATGATCCTTGCTGATGATGTATGGCAGGTATTGATTGAACACAGCAAAAATAATCGCACAGATAACCATGAAAATCAATACCAAATGGTAGGACACCGTTGCGAACTTCTGTAGGCGGAAGAAGTTTTTGTTTCCATAGGCATTGCCCACCTTGATGGTAGCCGCAGAAGCAATTCCACTTGCCATCATATAGGTCATTGCCGCCAGTGTTATGGCCGTTTGGTGAGCTGCCTGCTCTACCGCACCGATCTTACCTGCAATTAGCGCCGCTCCTGCAAATGCTCCGATTTCAAATACATATTGCATCGCCACAGGACCGCCTATCTTAAAGATCTGTTTTACTCTATTGAAGTCAATAAACTTGGCCGAGAAATGGTCGATATAGCGCTTGAAGTTTTTCGATTTCAACACATACCAAGCCATCACGATCATCATCAAGATGCGGTCAACCAAGGTTGCAATACCCACACCACGCACGCCCATCGGTTCGATTCCGAACATCCCTTTCACAAGGATTACGGCAATGATGACGTTCAGCACATTCCCCCAGATGGTAATGTTCATCGCCTGTTTGGTGAATCCCAAACCTTCCGCAAACTGTTTGAAGGTATTGAAGACCATTAAGGGCATGATAGAAAGACTCAAGATCAATAGATATGGCTTCGCAGTCTTAACTACCTCAGGATCCTGATCGGCATGTTCCATGGCAAACATAGAACCATAAAAAACGAATAGGAAGAGCAGGATAGCTGATACAATGTTCAACCAAAAACTATTGGATAATAATTTTGCACATTCCTTATAATTCTGACGACCGTTTTCTTGGGCGATCAAAGGTGTCAAGCCGTAAGCTATCCCCAAGCCTATCACCAAAACTACCATGAAAACAGAGTGCACCAAGGAAACTGCTGCCAATGGGATGGTCCCTGCAAAGTGACCGACAATAATGGTATCTGCTGTTTGGACCAAGGTATGCCCCAATTGTGAAATCACAACCGGACCCGCCAAAGCCATCGTACTTAAGTAATAAATTTTATTGGATTTGATTTTCTGCAGCATATACGAAAAAAGTAAAGAGCACAAAGGTACGAGTTAAAACTTGCTTAGCGAATCATGTTTGGGTTAACTTTTTGTTTCTAAATATTTACATCAAAAAATTGCTGAAAAAAAATAATAGACTTACCTTAGCTTATTAACAATTAATAAAGTAGAGATGAATTTAGCGTTTTTGAACATTGGTACCCAAGAGATGATGCTTATTATTTTAGTTGCATTATTGCTTTTTGGTGGCAAGAAATTACCAGAATTGGCTAGAGGACTGGGACGTGGTATCCGGGAATTTAAAGATGCTTCTGAGGGGATTAAGAGAGAGATTTCAGATCAGATCAATAACTTCGAAAAAGAAATTGACGATATAAAAACAGATATTGATAAAGAGCCTGAAACCAATAAACCTGCTGCAACACCTATCCAAGATTTTGAACAGGTAAATGCAGCCACCGAAACAGAGGAAGTGTCCGAAGAGGGTGTAGTGGAGAAGAAAGTTCCTCAATTTACGGCTCCTGCTGGAACCTATGAGCATAAGCCATACAGCACGCCAACACAGGACGATTACTATAGCTATGGTTATAATGATCACTTTGGAAGCAATGACAGCCCAGCTGCTGATGACACCCAAGCAGTAGCTAACTCAACGGAAACCCCTGAACCCGAAGTTGAGCAAAATCCATTAGAAGATAATAATTCTAAAAAAGCCTAAAACAATTAAGAATTCTATATCGATAAGCTGTTGGAATCCATTCAACAGCTTTGTTTTTTCATTTTAAAATATTTTATGAGTACATCCCACGAGATTATCGTATCGAAAGAATTGTCGATTAGCGAGAAACAAGTGCATACCACCATCAACCTATTGGATGAAGGTGCAACGGTTCCTTTTATCGCGAGATACCGTAAGGAATTGACCGGAAGCTTGGATGAAGTGCAGATAACAGCCATCCGTGATCGCATGCAGCAATTGAGAGACTTGGACAAACGTAAGGAAGCCGTCCTGAAGTCGATCGCTGATCAAGGTAAGCTTACTCCGGAACTAGAGATCCAAGTGAAATCAGCCGAAACCATGGCTGCCTTGGAAGATATCTACTTGCCTTACAAACCTAAGCGCAAGACCAGAGCTTCTGCAGCACGCGAAAAAGGCTTGCAGCCTTTAGCTGATCTCTTGCTTACGCAAGATAAATTGGATGTGGAATCCAATGCTGCCAATTTCATCGATGATGAAAAAGGTGTAGCAACCTTGGAAGAAGCACTCGCTGGTGCTCGTGATATCATAGCCGAGCAAATCGCTGAAGATGCAGAAGTGCGCGCTCATGCCCGAAAAACATTGTTGAACAAAGGACAGTTTGTTTCTCGTGTTGTTCCAGGCAAAGAAGAAGCTGCACTGAAATACAAAGATTATTTCGAATGGACTGAATCCCTGAAAGAGGCCCCTTCGCACCGTGTCTTGGCCATGCGAAGAGGTGAAAAGGAGGAATTATTGTACCTCGATATTGATATCGCTGAAACAGATGTCGTTCCAGGCATTGAGAAGCTATATATCAAAGGAAACAATGAAGCGAGCAAACAAGTGTCATTGGCACTGTCCGATAGCTATAAACGTCTCCTAAAGCCTTCTATGGAAACGGAAATCCGCGTATTGACGAGACAGAAAGCTGATGAGGAAGCCATTAAGGTATTTGCGGACAATGTTCGTCAATTGTTATTGGCGGCACCACTTGGTCAAAAAAGACTGTTGGCCATTGACCCTGGATTCAGGACTGGTTGTAAGACGGTCGTTTTAGATGCGCAAGGGAACCTTTTGGAAAATACGGCTATCTTCCCGCACAATGGCGCGGCCGGACAGGCGGAAGCTGAGCGTATCATCAAAAAATTGATCTCAGCACATGATATCGAAGCCATTGCTATCGGTAATGGTACTGCCGGTAGGGAAACGGAAGATTTTATCCGTAAAATGAACATGCCGGGAGCAACAATCGTAATGGTCAATGAAAGTGGAGCATCTATTTATTCTGCTTCAGAAGTGGCAAGGGAAGAATTCCCCGACCATGATGTAACCGTGAGAGGTGCAGTCTCCATCGGTAGAAGATTAATGGATCCATTGGCCGAGTTAGTGAAGATCGATCCTAAATCAATCGGGGTTGGACAGTACCAACATGATGTGGATCAAAATAAATTGCAGTTAGCGCTGGATGATACCGTGATGTCCTGTGTGAACTCGGTTGGGGTGGAGTTGAATACAGCTTCGAAACAGATCCTATCCTATATATCTGGGTTAGGGCCTGCTTTGGCGCAACAGATCATTAACTATAGGAAAGAAAATGGCCCATTCAGTTCTCGAAGGGAATTGAAAAAGGTGCCTAGGCTAGGGGACAAGGCTTTTGAACAGGCCGCGGGTTTCTTGCGTATCCGCAATGCGGATCATCCTTTGGATGCCTCTGCAGTTCACCCCGAGCGTTATGCTTTGGTGGAACAGATGGCGAAAGATATACATGTTTCCATCCAGGACCTGATGAAAGATGAAAAGGTCAGAAAGAGTGTTGATCTGAAGAAATACATATCGGATGAAGTAGGGTTGCCTACCTTAAATGATATCATGGCTGAATTGGCTAAACCAGGGTTGGACCCTCGTGATAAGTTTGAAGCCTTCTCATTTACCGAAGGAGTGAATAAGATTTCAGACCTGAAAATCGGTATGAAACTGCCAGGTATCGTTACGAATATTACCAATTTTGGAGCATTTGTGGATATCGGTGTTCATCAGGATGGATTGGTTCACCTCAGCCAACTGGCTAACCATTTTGTTTCTGACCCCCATGAGGTCGTAAAAGTTCAACAACAGGTGACTGTTACGGTGACTGAGGTTGATGAAAAAAGAAACAGAATCAGTCTGACCATGAAAACGGAGGAAAAAGCCCCAAGGAAACATTCGGAGAAACGTTCAGATAAACGTTCCGACAAACGTCAGGAGCGAGCACCTGAAACCGATATGGCAGCTAAACTGGCAGCCTTGGCAAGCAAGTTTAAATAATAAAAACAAAAGGGCGATTATCGCCCTTTTGTTTTTAACCATCTCTTGAAATCTATCGCCTCGAAAGCCGCACGATTTCTTTTATCTTAAAAAAATGAATATCTTAATTCCATGACTTTAGAAGAATTTAAATCAACCTTGAAAGACGCTCAGCCAAATCCAAACTGGAATGTACAGGTTCAAGCACTATGGTATGATGCGAAAGGGGACTGGAAAAATGCCCATGACCTGATCGATCACCTTAATGATAGAGGGTCTGCCCATGTGCATGCTTACCTACATCGTGTGGAAGGGGATCTATGGAATGCTAGGTACTGGTACAACCGTGCCAAGCAGCCTGAGTTTAGTGGAAGCCTGGAGGCGGAACATAACCAGCTTTTGGAGCTTTACCTGGATTAACGTTCGTACTGCTGTCAGACGAGCTCTTGATGCTGTCCTGCGGGATGTTAGGGATAGATGGGATGCTGTCGCGCTTAGGCTTCCATGTCCACATCTTACGCCAAAACTCACCAAGGGTATTGAATTCCTGACGGTATACCAAACCGACAGCATTGATATAATCGTCCGTAGGGGTAAAGAGAATATTTCTTGTATTCAATCGGTTATATGCCCTAAACATTAAGCTACCATCTCTCCTGATCTTATAGGTCAGTTCGGCATCTGTCGCGACCTGGTTAGAGAAAAAGGTCAGGTCGGTCGTCTGTATGTTCCTACGGTCCACAATTCCTCCTGTCAATACCAATCGGTCATCAAAGAATCGGAAGGATGCAGAGGCATCGTTTAGAGATCGGATGTTGAAATCCAAGAAGTTGATCTTTAGGGATTGCGCCAGAATATTGTTCAATTGGTTAAAGGCGATTTCCGTTCCAGCAGATAATAAGGTATTGTTTACCTCCCTGCCAATTTCTCCCGAGTTTCCAGCGGTAAAGCTTCTCCGGATAATTAAACTCAATGCCTGTTGATTGACATTATTGGCGTCACTGAAATAGGCCTGCAGTTCATCCTTGACATATGGTGTCTGTGGGAAGTTCAGGTCAAAGGAGACATCGGGCTGGCTCAAGGTTCCCTTGATGATCATGTCAGCCTGCGCCAATACTCTTTCGTCCGTGCCGGCACGCCCAGCTGCATTATACAGATCACCAATGGAGGTGCGCTGCTGATAAACTGCCGTGATATTGACGGTTGCTCCAGAAGGAGATCCCGTCCAGCGAATCGTTCCTCCTTGCTTGATGTCGAAATATTTGTTGATAAAATCCTGTGCCGTAAAGTGGAATTTTCCTGAATTGATGGCATAGTCCCCGAACATCTCAAAATCGCCTAGACTGGAAATCTTCAAACTGATTTCTCCGGTTCCAGTACCTTTCAGCGAACCAATGTCAGTCTGTAGGTTGACCTCTGCACTCGGAGTCAACTCCAGGTCCATATTCATCGTCATGCCCTTTAGGAAATATCGGTTTGCATTTTCCTTGTTTACGCTGGAGTCTTTACTGACAAAGTAGATAAAGTCACTTTCTGAGATCGTCATGGCCGTATTGAATGGAATACTGATTACCGTATTGTCCTCTGACCTGGCCTTGATATTAATGTCGATCGCCGAGGTATATCCTTTAAATTGATAGGTTCCTGTGGCATATGCAGTACCATAATATAGGTTATTGTCCTTATAGGTTGTATTCAGGATCATCACATTATTGGTCGCTACATTCACATCGATATATGGATTGCTCAATGTTGAAAGATTGACTACTCCACCCGCTACGGCCTGATGCCCTTTAGAGTCGGTAAAGGTCAGGTTATTCATCATGACCGCGTTATTATCGATCATCACAGACTGATTGTTCAGATTATAGGTGGTCTTTAGGTAATTAACCTTAAAGGATGCACTTTCAATTTTCGCTGAACCATTGATTTGCGGATTTTGAAGTGTTCCTGTGATTTGAAGGTCCGCATCCATTTTTCCTTCCAGGTCGGATGCCAAGCTACGGATAAAAGGTTGGAACAAGATCAATTCGGTCTGGTTCAGGTTTCCCTTTAAATTTATGGCTTGTTCACCGGATACAACTTGGTAGGTACCGTTCAGGGTCAATCCTCTTTTTCGGTCGTCCAATAACTGGAAATCCAAATTGGCCACCTTCGATTCCGGATCGAAATCTGCTAACAGGACCAATTGCCCAATTGGTATTTGGTTCCACACCAAAGGTGTGGTGTTTACGTTTGCAGATAGGTAAGGCTTTTTGAAAATGGAATGCAATTCGATGTTTCCGTTCAATTCACCATCTAAATGAACCCCTATTGGCTTGGTTACCGTTTCCAAAGAATGCAGGTTGAACCTTTCAAATTTGATGTCTAGTTTATCGTCTTCATTGGATAATACGCCATTGAATTCCACCCTTTGGTTTCCTTGGGATGCAATTAAGTTGTTTAAATAGAATTTCCCCTTGGACACCCGCATTTCAGCATCTTTGTTGAAAGCCCAAGGTTCATAATTCACAACGATGGTGGACTCCTCAAAACGGATATATGCAGGTTTATTGTGTGCGAAGTGAATGTTACCATTCAAACGCATGTAATTCTTTTCGGTTTCTTCTGCCCCTTTGATATTAAACAATAGGCTGTCCTTGGAAAGGATATTGTTGATTTCAACATTATTGACAAAAACGGAGTCTGTCAGAAATACCTTGTCCGCTTTCAGGTTTAGGGAGAAAGCATTTTCGTCAGCAATCTCATCGATGCTCAGGTTTTGCAGATTAATGCCCTGATACTTTACAAAAGGACTAAAGGCATTGAATTCGGCCGTAAAATCTTCTGAATTAAAGTGGGCCTCTAAGGTTGCTCCATCCTCCAAGGTTAAGGTTGGGTCCAAAAATGCGGATACAGGTTCAAAGGATTTGACCTTGAGTTCAAGGTCGAAAATTTGAGGATTGTACGGTTCTGTTTCCAAGCCAATTGCCGGTGCATATTTCATGGCCAATGCCTTGAAATAAGGTACAAGTGTGTTCAGGTCTATCACACCTTTCATCTCTCCATCCATCACATTGGATTTCAGGGTCAAGAGCCTATCCGTTTCATTGCCTTCAGCGGCAAAGAACACATCATCAATGCTGAATTTCCCCTTACTGGTCTGCATGTTGATCTGATTGGCCCGAAGGTCCCCGTTCAGGTTGTTGAGGTTGTTGCCAGTCAGGTGCGTACTGATATTGGAATCATAGATGATGATGCTATCCTTATTGACCAAGCCTAAATTCTTTAGGTTGATTTGATCGATCTGGGCATCAACATTATAGATGTTGAATTCACCGGATAGGTTAATTTTCGAATCATAAGCCAAGGCAATGTTCGGGTCACTGATGTGGCCATTCATTTCAATCTGCTCCTCAAATAGGAAGGCATCCACGGATACGCTGTCGTATTGGTAATTATTAAGTTGTAATCTTCTCAGATCTCCTATGATGTTCAATTGAATTTCTTTGAAATCCAAGTTTTGCCCATCAAAGTCCAGATTAAGCCCCGTGTTCTTAATGCTATTGCTGTTGATCAAATTTCCAATCTGAAACTCTTCAGATTTCATGTTTCCAGCGTACTGAATATTCTTTTGGATGTCTATTTTAGCGTTGGTCTCTAATTTTCCCAATTCCGTGTCGAAGGCCCCCACGACATCAAATAAGTTATACAGCCCTTTAAAAGTCCCCCTAAAATTAATCTGTCCCAATCTATGAAGCTGCTCAGGTAAGTCAAATGACCCTCTGTTAGAAAGTTCAGGTACCAGTTTTTCCACGTCAGAAGCGCTGGTCTGCAACTGATTGGCATTGAAATCAAAAATTGTCCTGTTGATATCGGGTAGCCCCTTGATGCTGAAATCCCCCGTCAATCGGGTTTCCTCTCCGGTCTGTATATCGGCATCCTTCACGAACATATTGGCTACCGTACCCTTGACACTACCTTGGTTTACTTTGGCTTTAAACTTGACAAATTTCATGTCTGGCGCAAAGTATTCGATATCCTTGGAATCAACAAATACATTGCTCATGCTTGACTCAATCTGTACTTTCTTCACGAAATCACCAAAGTCGCCAAAATCTTTATAACTGAATTTCAAGTGTCTCCCCAAAGAAGAATTGTTGGTGATCAGCTTTAATTGGTCAAATTCCATGGATTTGTCCGTAACGAAGGCATCTGCACTCAGTTCTCTTACGATAAAACCAGATTTCTCCTGGAAAGTCAATTTCTTGATCTTGGCTTTTATCGAACTGCTATCCTGTTCTATCTTGCTGAAATTGCCTGTGAGATGGGTCAGTTCGATGTCCGAAAAATCCACTCCACGGTTATAGTGTTTCTGGGTATGGTTAATGATCTTGACATGGTTGTCAACCAAATTGACTTCGTACAATTTCAGTTCCATTTGCTTCTTAGGGCCAGTTTTTTTCTTCTTTTTCGGGCTGAAATAGTCGATTAGGAATTTGATGTTTGAACTGTCTTTGTAGACCTGAAAATCAACATAGGCCTGCTCAATATTTAATTTTTCAATGATGACCTTGTTCCGGAAAAAATCCGTCAGGATAAGGTCTGCATTTAATTTCTTTGCAGAAAGAATTAGGTTTCCATTTTGGTCTGCCAGGTTGAAATTATAGAGATTAAGTTCGGAGAAAGGCTTGAAGTAAATGCTTCCGATTTCTACTTTGGCATTAAGCTCTTTGGAAAGGTATTTTGCCACTTTTTTGGTGACAAATGTTTGAACAGATGAAAATTGTAAAGAGAATAAAATTACCGACAGCAGTGCGAGTATGCTGAGCAGGCTAATAAGCGTTATTTTAAGTATTTTTTTGATACTTTTGTAAATTAAATTTTATACTTCTCTCAAAATGGCCATTATTCTAGGAATAGAATCTTCATGTGATGAAACTTCGGCCTCTATATGTATAGACGGCGAAATTAAGTCAAATATTATTGCAAGTCAAGCAATTCATGCTAAATATGGGGGTGTGGTTCCTGAGTTAGCTTCTCGCGCACATCAACAAAACATCATTCCAACAGTAGACCAAGCTATCGCTGCTGCTAAAATACGGAAAAATGACATAGATGCAGTAGCTTTTACACGCGGACCTGGACTTTTAGGTGCTTTATTGGTGGGAACCTCCTTCGCAAAATCATTTGCCTTGGCCATGGATATCCCATTGATCGATGTCAATCATATGCAAGCACATATCTTAGCGCACTTCATTGATGATCCAAAGCCTAATTTCCCTTTCCTATGCCTTACCGTTTCGGGTGGTCATACGCAAATCGTATTGGTCAAGGATTATTTTGAAATGGAACTGTTGGGCGAAACTTTAGACGATGCAGCAGGGGAGGCCTTTGATAAGACCGCAAAGATTTTAGATCTTCCTTACCCTGGCGGACCTTTGATTGACAAGCATGCCCAAAACGGAAACCCCGATGCCTTTAAGTTGCCCGAACCTCAAATCCCAGATCTGAACTTTAGCTTCTCAGGATTGAAAACAGCAATTTTATATTTGGTACAGGCTGAAATAAAACAGAACCCTAATTTCTTGAATGAAAAAATGGATGACCTATGTGCATCTGTTCAGAGCCGTATCGTTTCCATCCTGTTGAATAAATTAAAGAAAGCAGCCAAGCAGACCGGAGTGAAGGATATTGCCATCGCCGGTGGGGTATCTGCCAATTCTGGTTTAAGGAATGGTCTGATTGAAATGGGGAAAAAATATAATTGGAATGTATTTATCCCTAAATTTGAATACTGTACAGATAATGCAGCCATGATTTCCATTGCAGGCTACCAAAAGTTCTTGAAAGAAGACTTTATTGGACAAGAGGTTGGACCTGTAGCTCGAATGGGAGTATAATCAAGCTCAAATAGAGTTTTTTTCAATATTATCGGTCAGAAAAATTTTAGTATTAATATTTCAGCTCATACTTTGACCTTATTCGAGACATATTCGGAAATCTGGCAATATGTCTCGAATATGTCTCGAAGCATTCTCGAAGAATTTTCAGAGCAATAGATAGGATGAATTCATGATTTATCCTTTTTTATTTTAGCAAGATTAAACTTTAAAGGGGATGTATTTTATCTGAAATTGATCTTGACTTCAATCTTTTTGCCATCATTACCTTTTTTCCAATCTGGTCCATTGTGGATAATCTGAATGGCTTTCTGACTTAGGTCAGGATTGCTTGATTTCTTGATGCTGATGTCAATCGGCCTACCGAATGTTGAAATATCGAAGATCAAGGTAACGGAGCCTTTGCCCAACAGGGTTTGGTAAGAATTATCGTTGATGTATTTCTTGTAGGCAACCCAACCTACTAGAGGTTCTGATTTTACCTTTTCCGTTTTATTTCCATAGCCAACGACAACTACTTCGTCAAGTGCTCCAAAGCTTGGTTTGAGTTGCACGATCTTATTGTTGCTGGCAGTGATCAATTCTTTCTCGTAACCTAGGGAAAGGATTTCCAGTTTTTGATTGTCTGAAGTCAAGGGCAGTATATATTGGCCAGAAGAATCGGTCATGACCACATCGTTGGTCTTGACATCGCGCACCGATGCACTAATGATCGGCCTTCCAGATTGCTGATCTAGGACACGGCCGGTCGCTAACTTTTTAACGTCTTGGAGGGAGCTTACGCGGTCGGCCGAAGCAACTGCAGCTTGGCTAGTTTGTTTTGACTTCGCTGGCGTCTTTCCATTCATCAGGATGACATTGGTTTTGTCTATCTTTTTGAAGGATCCCATTTCGTTTGAAGCTATTCGATTGTCAATTTTATCATGGAAAGTACTTGTGTCCGATCGAGGAACTTCCCTTAAGAAAACATCGGAATTATCAGCAAGCACTTCTTCTACCGTAGGTTTTGCAGTATTCGCGTTTTTTTTCCTTTGGGCTGAAGCTTCCGCTCCAGCTGGAGCAGGTTCGGCTGGTGTAGCAAGGGCAATCAGGTTGTCCTCTTCGGAGAGGCCATCTAAACTGTCCAAATGTATACTGTTCAGCGTGGTGTCCGTTGGCACATCGGCTTTGTTGTCCATGGCCACGGTTTCCATCGTCTCAGCGACCTTGTTCTGGTCCCTGTTTAAGTACCAAATCGTACCGATACCTAATGCCAGTAATACCGAGGCTGCGATTGATAGGTTTCTATATAAGCTGAATGGTCTAACCTTCGCAGGATGCGTCCTTTCGAAAATTGCGGAATGAAGATCTGCGACTTCAAGAGGGTTGTTCAGTTTTTTCTCTTCCTCCAATCCCATCAATACATCCATTAAAAGTTCATCTTCATGGGATGCCTTTTCAATAGCATACATTTCGGAGTCGCTCAGTTCTCCGTTCACGTATTTGCGTAGATATGCTATGTCAAAGTTCTTATTCATGAGAATTCCTTTCCATACAGTTCTTCAAATTCCTTTTGCCATTTTGGATATAGCTTTTTACATCGTTCATGCTGTAGCCGGTTATATCAACCACTTCTTTGTAGCATTTCTGTTCGATGAAAAAGAGCTGAATACTTTTCTTTTGCTTTTCTATTAAGGTATCCAAGCAGCTTTCCAGTCTCAATAACTGTTCCTCCCTTTCTTGATAGTTTTCCTCCTGATGCAGGTTCATTGAAAATTCCACAAAATTATCTGTAACAATTTCTTGTTTGTTTTTTGCAGATCGCAGTGCCATCAGGCAGTGGTTCTTACTGACCACGTAGAGCCAGCGGGGGAAATCCTGTATATCTTGTTTTTTGACTTTGTCGATGAGTTCCTCAAAGATTTGCATGACCGCATCCTTGCTGCGTTCAGGCTCTTTAAAGTATCGTAAACACACATAATAGACCATTTCACTATGCTTTTGATAGAGGTCTCCCAGATGGTTGAGGTCGCCATCCAGCAGATAGAGTTTTAGCAGATCTTCATCCGATAGATTTTTCTGTTTTGACAAGGTCCTAGTGCTCATTTACTGCTGAAAATTAATTTTTTTTTCTCGTTTATGGAAATTTGATTTTTTCTGCATCCTTTGGCAAAACTTACTAGTCATGAATAAAATATTTGCATTATTAGTCTTTTTGCTTACTCTAGGTGGTAGCGGACTAGCCCAAGAAAGAATGATCAAAGGTATTGTAACTGAGGCGGGAACACAGCTGGCACTCGCCGGTGTGGAGGTTCGCGTGGAAGGAAAACAGCAAGCAACGCTGACCGATCAGCAAGGAGCATTTTCCATAAAAGCTGCTGAAAAAGATATTTTGCTGTTTAAATTTTTAGGGTACGAAACTAAAAAAGTAAAGGTAGGAAAGAAGAATAGCATAAAGGTAGTACTGCAAGCAAGGGAGGCCTTATTAGAAGAAGTTGTTGTTGTAGGCTATGGTAATAAAGCACAAAAGAGGGTAACCGGCAGTGCAATGGCACATTCAAACGGTTTATATTTGCAACCTAGACCTCAAAATACGGAAACTTATGGTCGTTTTGACGAGAACGGTTTTATTTCTCCTACGAAAGAAGCTTTGTCAACTTTTGCGGTAGATGTGGACGCTGCTTCTTATTCTAATGTAAGAAGAATGATCAATGCAGGTAATCTGCCGCCTAAAGATGCGGTAAGGGTAGAGGAGATGATCAATTATTTCCAATATGACCTACAAGGTCCGACCAATGGCGAGCCCGTGAAGATCTATACAGAGCTAACCACTTCGCCCTGGAATAAGGAGCATCAGTTGATGCGTATCGCCTTGAAGGCAAAAGATATTCCTAAGGAAAATTTGAAGGCATCCAATTTTGTTTTCTTGATCGATGTATCAGGATCTATGATGGGAGATAATAGATTACCATTGGTGCAGTCTTCCTTGAAGATGCTGGTGGACCAATTGAGACCAGAAGATAAGGTTGCCATTGTTACCTATGCAGGCTCTGCTGGAGTAAAATTAGAGAGTACCCGTGGGGATCAAAAGATGAAAATCAAGACTGCCATTGATGAACTGACAGCTGGAGGTTCTACTGCCGGTGGAGAAGGAATTAAGAAAGCCTATCAGATTGCCCGAGCAAATTTTATTAAAGATGGAAACAATAGAATTATCCTGGCATCGGATGGAGATTTCAATGTGGGTGAGGCCAGTGATGAAGCGATGGAAGACTTGATTGCCAAAGAACGCGAAAGTGGGGTTAACCTGACTGTATTAGGTTATGGAATGGGAAACCTGAAAGATAGTAAGATGGAGACTTTGGCGGACAAAGGAAGAGGCAACTATGCTTATATCGATAATATTTCAGAAGCAAGAAAGGCTATGGTGACAGAATTTGGGGCGACCTTATTTATCGTTGCCAAGGATGTGAAGATTCAGGTGGAGTTTAATCCTGCATACGTTCAAGCCTATAGATTGGTGGGCTATGAAAACCGTTTATTGGAAGCGGAAGATTTCAATAATGATGCTAAAATAGGGGGTGATATGGGCGTAGGACATACCGTAACTGCGATCTACGAAATCATTCCGGTAGGTGTTAAGAGTTCAATTATTGGAACGGTTGATCCATTGAAATACCAGGATAACGATAAACCAAATCTGGGGTCTAAGAATGGGGAATTGGCAACCGTGAAATTCAGGTACAAAGACCCTAAATCGGACAAGAGTGAATTGCAGCAGACTGTCGTGAAAGATGCTCCAAAAGCATTTGATACCGTGAGTGAGGATTTCCGTTTTGCAACAGCAGTTGCTGAATTTGGGATGTTGTTGCGTAATTCAGATTATAAGCAAAACTCAAGTTTTGCAAGCTTGATCGCCCGTGCAAAAGCTGCAAAAGGAAAGGATGATGAAGGCTATCGTGCAGAGTTTATCCGTATGGCAGAAAATAGTAAGTCAATTGTCGATACAGAAAAGTAAAAGTGAGGAGATAAATAGGTTTTTAATGTTTTTATTTTTAAAGGTTCGCGAAAGTGAACCTTTTTTCTATTAAAAAAAAGTCTGGAAGATGAAATTTACCAAAGGGCGTAAAAATCATCGACTATAGGAACCTAAAGGATCCTCAAGTACGAAGTCGAGTTGACAATAATTTTCTTTGTTACTTTTTCAAGTTAATCTGAGGCAAAAAGATTATCGAAACCATTCAAGCAATGAGTTTTTTGGCGTACAGTTCCTGCACCTTTCGGTGCAGAATGACAGGGCCTGATGGAGGAGAACCGAACGGATTCTTCACTGACCGTTCAGAATTGGAAATGCGCTGGAGTTGTATTCATAGAAAGCTAAAGGAGCAGAGTCGAGCCACATCCTAGTTCATTCCCCTTTCTTGGTCTACTCTCAAATCTGTTGAATCCTGGTTCATTCCCAGATCTTGGTCCATCCTCGAATCCCGAACATCCTGGTTCAAAAACCTGATTATCCAATACGCTACAACAATTCTTGTTTGTTATTTATCTTTCTGTTTTTCTTTCCATTGCTGGGAAAAAGATTTATCGGCGATTTTTGGAAGTTCGCGTTGGTTTCCCCAAGCTTTCTTGAAGAAGTTTCGGACAAAGAAGTTTTTGGTCTTTCCTCCGAAGAAATCAAGGAGTTTTCTTTTTTGGATTGCCCAAGTGAACATGCTCCAGCCTTTCTTCTCTACTGAAGAAACCAGGTCTTGTTGAACGGCATCCCTTCTGTTTACCAAAAGCATCTTTTGGATATCGATGCCTACTGGACAGACCTCTGTACATTTTCCGCATAAGGAAGAAGCATAGCTGAGATGCTTGAATTCTTTCATGCCATTCAAGTGAGGTGAGATCAGGGAGCCAATAGGACCTTGATAGGTTGTTTCATAAGTATGGCCACCAATATTTTGATAGATTGGGCATACATTGAGGCAAGCGCCACAACGGATACAGTACAATCCTTGGCGTTGCTCTTTCTGTTCAAGTACATTGGTACGGCCATTGTCCAAGAGGATGACATACATCTCCTCAGGGCCATCGTATTCCGTGTTTTTCCTTGGGCCAGATAAGACGGTATTGTATACCGTTAGATTTTGACCAGTTCCATGGGTGGCCAATAAAGGCCAGAAAAGGTCTAGGTCGTTTATGCTCGGCAATATTTTTTCGATCCCTACAACGGCGATATGCACTTTAGGGAAGGTGGTAGTCAATCGGGCATTTCCTTCATTTTCGGTAATGGCGATGGCACCGGTATCTGCCAATAGGAAGTTTGCTCCTGTGATTCCGATATCGGCTTGGGTATATTTCTCTCGCAATATTTCCCTGGCTTTCATCGTGAGCTCTTCAGCTGTAGCTTCCAATGGGGTGTCAAACTTTTCATGGAAAAGTTTCGCAATCTCCTCCAAGCTGAGGTGCATGGCAGGAGTGACGAAGTGATACGGTTTTTGACCAAGCAGTTGAATGATAAATTCACCCAAGTCACTTTCAATGGTCTCAATGTTTTTCTTTTCCAGGAAATGGTTGAGCTCAATTTCCTCAGTGGCCATGGATTTGGATTTTACTACCGATTTGGCTTGGTGCTGTTCCATGATCTTCCAGATTTCCTCCCGAGCTTCTTCAGCATCGTTTGCCCAAATGACCTTGCCGCCATGCGCTGTAAAATTGGATTCAAAATCCAGGAGATAGCGATCCAGATTCTCTATTACCTTCCATTTGATCAGGTTTGCCTTGATCTTGGAATTTTCGAGGTCTAGGAACTTACTTTTCCCTTTTTCAAAAGCATGCTCATACTTATCAATGTTATTATTGATAATCTGTCTATGCTGTAAATCGAAGGATTTTGAAGCACTATCTTTCAGGAATTTCTCAGCTACTGTCTGTGCCATAGGGATGTTCTGTTGCTCATGCAAAAATAAAGGTTGAGCGTGATAATCAACCAATTTTAAAGATAAAAAAATATCTGCTAAAGGCAGTAAAATGTTTATAACTAAAGCGCTGTTCAAAATTTGAGCTATGAACAAAAAAATAGCGGTCAATTTTCGTTGACCGCTATTTTTGCTTTTGTGTTTTTTATTTTTTCGGTTCGATTAAGCTGATGCTTAGTTCGTCCAGTTGTTCTTTGGCAATTTCAGCAGGAGCATCGATCATGACATCGCGTCCGGAATTGTTTTTCGGGAATGCGATAAAGTCACGGATGGTTTCCTGACCTCCTAAGATTGCGGTCAAGCGGTCAAGGCCGAATGCTAAACCACCATGTGGAGGAGCTCCATATTGGAAAGCATTCATTAAGAAGCCAAACTGCGCTTGAGCCTGTTCTGGAGTAAAGCCTAGGTGCTTGAACATCAAGGCTTGCATATCCTTGTCGTGGATACGGATAGAGCCACCGCCGATTTCATTTCCGTTCAACACCAAGTCATATGCATTGGCACGAACCTTTCCTGGGTCAGTATCCAATAAAGGCATATCCTCGATTTTCGGAGATGTAAATGGGTGGTGCATAGCGTGGAATCTTTCCGTTTCTTCATCCCATTCCAATAACGGGAAGTCTACTACCCATAGTGGAGCAAATTCGTTCGGCTTACGTAAGCCCATGCGATTTCCTAATTCCATACGCAGGGCGCTTAATTGCGCTCTTGTTTTATTTGCAGGTCCAGAAAGGATTAAGATCAGGTCGCCAGTTTGAGCGCCGGTTACCTCGGCCCATTTAGCTAGGTCAGCCTGGTCGTAGAATTTATCTACTGATGATTTATAGGTTCCATCAGCTTCACATTTTACATAGACCATTCCAGAAGCACCTACTTGGGGGCGTTTAACCCAGTCAACTAGCTCGTCGATCTGTTTTCTAGTGTAGGAAGCAGCGCCTGGAACTGCGATACCAACAACCAATTCGGCATTGTTGAAGATCGCGAAGTCCTTATGTTGAGCTACGGTATTTAGTTCGCCAAACTTCATTCCGAAACGGATATCTGGTTTGTCGTTGCCATAGGTACGCATCGCTTCGTCAAAAGTCATTCTTGGGAATTGATCCAATTCGATTCCATGGATGGTCTTTAATAGGTGACGGGTCATTCCTTCGAATACGTTCAAGATATCTTCTTGTTCTACGAAAGACATTTCACAGTCTATCTGTGTAAACTCAGGTTGTCTGTCAGCACGTAAATCCTCGTCACGGAAACATTTAACGATTTGGAAATATTTATCCATTCCACCCACCATCAACAGTTGTTTAAAGGTCTGTGGAGATTGAGGAAGTGCGTAAAACTGACCAGGGTTCATGCGTGATGGAACGATAAAGTCACGGGCACCTTCAGGTGTGGACTTTATTAAATAAGGTGTTTCGATCTCGCAGAAATCTAGGGCAGATAAATAGTTTCTTACCTCTTGGGTTACCTTATGACGGAACAATAGGCTGTTCTTTACGGGATTTCTACGGATATCCAGGTAACGGAATTTCATACGGATGTCTTCACCGCCGTCTGTTTCATCTTCTATAGTAAAAGGAGGTAATTTTGATTCGTTCAGTACCTCAAGGTTGCTGACTTTGATTTCAATATCTCCGGTAGGGATTTTAGGGTTTTTGCTGGAACGTTCAATAACGGTACCTGTAACCTTAATAACATACTCTCTTCCCAATTCGCGGGCTTGGCTACGAAGTGATTCATTGTCTTCGGTATTGAAAGTTAGCTGAGTAATACCATATCTATCACGAACATCAATAAAAGTCATTCCACCTAAATCGCGTGATTTTTGTACCCATCCGCTCAGGGTTACGGTTTTTCCTAGGTCTTCAATTCTTAATTCGCCACAAGTATGTGTTCTGTGCATGATTATCTCAATTTTATTGAGCCACAAAATTATCGCATTTATGCGAGAATAAAGAATATTTAAGTAATAACCAGAAGGAGGGTAGGGCTTGAGCAAAAGCCCTGTGAAATCTAGGTCAAAAAACAGCCGATTCTACCACTTTGCCCCACTCGACATGTCATTTGGTTCCAGTTGCTCCACTTCGCCCCACTTTTGCTGTTTTTTGGGTCTACAATTCCTTAAAAACAAGAGAATTGGGGCTAAATATTACCGTTATGGGGATGATTTTTACAATTCTTAATTTATTGTATTTCAATGTTATTATGCTTTTAAAGTGCAATAAAGGGCTTTTTTGTAGTTGATAGGCTATGTGGAAAACTTTTTTGTGGGGCATTGTGGGAGATTGTGGGAGAAAGTGTATACTTTTACATTAAAATTAGAGTAGAATTATAGGAAATGATTCAATTAATCGGAGAATTCGAATGCAAGCTAGACACCAAAGGAAGAATGGTGGTCCCTGCTGCGCTCAAAAGGCAACTGCCTGATGTAGAGCGTGAGGGGCTTGTTATGAATCGCGGTTTTGAGAAGAATTTAGTGATCTATACCAAAGAAGAATGGAGCAAAAAGATGCACCAGCTTTCGAAATTGAACCAGTATAACGAGAAGACCAGGAACTTTATCCGTCAGTTTATGCGTGGTGCTACGGAGCTTTCTTTGGATTCTGCAGGTAGGGTTCTTTTGCCAAAATCATTGCTGGAATATGCCAATATCAAAGGTGAGGTTTTCTTGCAATGTCAGTTTGATAAGATTGAGGTTTGGGCGAAAGACGAATACGAAAAAATGATGGACAGTAGTACTGACGAGGATTTTTCTGCATTGGCTGAGGAGGTAATGGGTGGATTTAACTTTGCAGGAGATGACAATGAATAATGAAATTGGATATCATGTTCCTGTGATGTTGCAGGAATGTATCGACGCACTAGCGATAAAGCCAAACGGGATTTATGTAGACGTGACATTTGGGGGTGGTGGACACTCGAAGGAAATCCTGAAGCATTTGGGGCCGAATGGCAGATTGATCGCTTTTGATCAAGATCCAGATGCGATTAAAAACACACTTCCTGATGATCGATTTACATTGATCCATCAAAATTTCAAGTTCTTAAAAAATTATTTGCGCCTGGAAGGGGTGAAACAAGTGGATGGGATTTTAGCTGACCTGGGTGTTTCATCGCATCAATTTGATGCTGCAGACCGTGGCTTTTCCATCCGTTTTGATGCGGATCTGGATATGCGAATGGATCAAGTAGCTGATCTGGATGCCCGTAAAGTACTGAATACCTATCCTGAAGAGGAATTGCACAGGATTTTTGGGATGTACGGTGAGATCCAGAATGCGAAATCCTTGGCCAAAACCATTGTGACGAGCCGATTGAGCAATCCGATCCAGACGGTGGCCGAGTTGAAGCAGGTGATCCAGAAATTGGTTCCTAAAGGCAAAGAGCATAAATATCATGCTCAGGTTTTTCAGGCCCTGCGCATTGAGGTGAACAAAGAGCTGGAAGCCTTGCAGGAATTTTTGGAGCAGACCTCATTGGTCTTAAAACCGGAAGGTCGTTTGGTAGTCATGTCATACCATTCATTGGAAGACAGGTTGGTAAAGAATTTTATGGCCAAAGGGAAGTTTAAGGGCGAAGTGGAGAAGGATTTCTTTGGGAATGAGATCAAGCCATTTAAAGTGATCAGTAGAAAAGCGATCGTTGCTTCGGAAGATGAAGTAAAACAGAACAATAGAGCACGCAGTGCGAAGTTGAGGATTGCGGAAAAAATATAGTAGCGAAGGTATATGGCAAAGAGAAATACTATAAAGCAAAATGAACTGAGTGAGGAAGTGCAAGAGGAGATGTCTGATGCACTGGAGGAAAAGGTTGAGGAAACCCAAGACTTCCTGAAGACCTTCTTTTCTCAGAAAAAGCTTTCTACATACCTAGTTGCCAAGAATCTGCCTTTCGTGGCATTTCTTGCCTTATTAGGTTTGCTGTATATCTCAAACCGTCACTTGGCAGAGAACACGGTTAGAAGGATCGATAAGTTGGGCAGGGAAGTGAAGGAGTTAGGTTGGGACTATAAATCGTTGAATGCCGAGTTGATGAAATTGACCACGCAGACAGAGATTGCAAAACGTGCGGATACCTTGGGCTTGAAAGAAAGAACGGAACCGCCAATCAAGTTGGAAATAGTAAGGGAAGTAAAATAAAGATTAAGACCAAAACATGAATATTAGGAAGTCCATATTGATTAGGGTGTACCTGGCGTTTGGCCTGATGGTTTTTGGTGCTTTAATGGTATTTGGGAAATTATTGCATTTGCAATATGTGGACGGTGATAAGTGGCGTGAGATTGCAGATAGCTTGACGATACGCGAACGCGTAATCGAAGCGGCAAGAGGAAATATTTATTCCAATGACGGAAGTTTACTGGCTACTTCTGTTCCGGAATATGAGATACGGTTTGATGCGATGGCCATTCCATCCGAGCACAACAATGTGTTCAATGCTCGGGTGGATTCTTTGGCCAGTAAGCTAGCGACCTATTTTAAGGATAAATCGGCCAGACAGTACCTGACTCAGTTGAAAGAGGCAAGGGCTAAAAAACAACGTTACGTTTTGATCAAGCGTAATGTATCACACCAACAGTTGAAGGTCCTAAAGACCTTTCCTTTGTTGAGAAACTTTAAGGAAGAGAAGGAAAGATTCTCCAGTTCTTTGATAGCAGTAAGAGAAAACAAGCGTATCCTGCCATTCACGAATTTGGCAGCCCGTACCATTGGTTATAAAAACAGCAAGGGCGATACCGTTCGTGTTGGATTGGAAGGTGCTTACGGGGATTATATCGAAGGTAAGAGCGGGGTGCAGTTGATGCAGCGTATTGCTGGTGGGGTATGGATTCCGGTAAACCGTGAGATGGAGGTCGCTCCAACCGATGGTTCGGATATCATTGCCACTATTGATGTGAACATGCAGGACATGGCGCAACGTGCCTTGGAAAAACAGCTGATCATCAGTAATGCAGACAACGGTTGTGTGATCCTGATGGAGGTGGAAACTGGAGAGGTACGTGCGATTGCCAACTTTACCAGAGATGGTGAAGGGGTATATAGAGAGAAATTTAATTATGCCATTGCGCAAGGTGCTGACCCTGGTTCAACTTTCAAGGTTGCGTCCTACCTGGTGGCATTGGATGATAATAAGGTTGACACCAATACAGTAATCGATATCGGTAATGGTACCTGGAAAGTTCCTGGCCATACCATTAGAGATTCTCACCCACCGAAAAAATCAAAGGTGACCATCAAGGAGGCATTTGAAGAGTCATCCAACGTGGGGGTTGCCAAGACGATCGGGAATGCATATGGCAAGAATCCAGAGAAATTCACTGGCAAATTGCACGAGTGGGGAATGGCCAAGCCATTAGGCTTGCAAATTCCCGGTGAGGCAAATCCTTGGGTGAAAATGCCGGACAGCAGGTCTTGGAGCAAGCTGTCATTGGTACAGATGGCCTATGGATATGAGTTGAAATTAACGCCATTGCAGACATTGACCTTGTACAATGCAGTTGCCAATGATGGTAAGATGTTGGCTCCATTGTTCGTAAAAGAAATTCAACACCTAGGTTCAACGGTTAAGAAGTTTGAAGCTAGGGTGATCAATAAGCAGATTGCTTCCAAAGAGGCGATCGGTAAGATGCAGAAGATGATGGAAGGGGTGATGGTTGAAGGGACCGGTAAGAAATTGAAGAGCCCACTTTATTCATCTGCAGGTAAAACAGGTACAGCGCAGATGGCTGATGGTGCAAGGGGATATGGAGCGAGAAGATACCAATCATCATTTGCAGGTTATTTCCCAGCGGAGAATCCAAAGTATTCGATGATCGTCGTGATTCGTAATCCTAGGAATGGATACTATGGTGGTTCGGTAGCAGGTCCTGTATTTAGAGAGTTGGCTGATATGGTTTTTGCAAATGACCTGTCATTGCACAAGACATTTAACAATAGAAAAGTAAATGTAGCTGGAAATAAAGTTCCATATACTTTGAAAGGTTCTAAGGATGCTACGGCGAAGGTCTATGAGATGTTGGGCGTGCAGGCCGTGAACTGGAATTCCATTGTTGCTGCTGATAAGGATTCAGCGAACCATTCGGCGGGCGCATTTACAGTGGCAGAGTTTAAGGAAGGTGTAGTGCCGAACGTGAAAGGAATGGGATTGGTAGATGCAATCTACGCGATGGAGAATGCGGGATTCAAGACCACTGTAAGGGGAAAAGGAAGAGTAATAAATCAATCATTGGTTGCTGGTCAGAAATTAAAACCTGGCACCCATGTTCTAATAGAATTGAATTAATATGTTGTTGAAAGAGTTGCTACATGCCATTCCGGTAATTGATTACCGAGGGTCTCTGGACACAGAGGTTAGCTCGCTATGCTTGGATTCAAGAAAGGCGGTTAAAGGCAGTGTATTTGTGGCAGTTCGTGGGCATCAGACCGATGGACACCTTTTCGTCAATAAAGCGATTGAATCAGGTGCTTCCGTGGTGCTGGTAGAAGAATTACCAGAGGAGATCAAGGAAGATGTAGTTTATGTGGTAGTCGGCGATTCGGCTTATGCACTGGGTGTAATGGCCTCTACATTTTACGGAAATCCATCCTCGAAACTGAAGTTAGTGGGCGTGACAGGTACCAATGGGAAAACGACCGTGGCTACCTTGCTCTTCAACCTGTTCAGCAGATTGGGTTTTCATGTAGGCCTATTGTCTACGGTACAGAACCAGATCGGTGAGCGCATTGTTGAAGCGACCCATACCACTCCAGATCCCATATCATTGAATTCCCTGTTGAAGGAAATGGTGGAAGATGGATGTGACTACTGTTTTATGGAAGTGAGTTCGCATGCTGTTGTTCAGCAGCGTATCGCAGGGTTGAAATTTGCGGGTGGCATCTTTACCAATATCACGCATGATCACTTGGACTTCCATGGAACTTTCGCCAACTATATCAAGGCGAAGAAAAAGTTCTTTGATGATCTAGACAGATATGCATTTGCATTGACCAATATCGATGATAAAAACGGTCAGGTGATGCTTCAGAATACATTTGCCCATAAGAAAACCTATGGCTTGCACCAAATGGCGGACTTTAAGGCAAAAATCTTGGAAAGCCATTTTGATGGGATGTTATTGCAGGTTGACGGACAGGAAGTGTGGGTGAAATTGGTCGGTGATTTCAATGCCTATAACCTATTGGCAGTGTTCGGTGCTTCCATTTTATTGGAGCAGGAGACTGTAAAGGTGTTGATGGCTTTGAGTGAGATCACTGGTGCTGAGGGGCGTTTTGAAACCTTAAAATCTACTACAGGTGTGGTTGCCATTGTGGACTATGCCCATACCCCTGATGCGGTGGAAAATGTTCTGGAAACCATTGGCGGATTGAGAAAGCCTGGTCAACAGATCCTGACGGTGTTGGGTTGCGGTGGAGACCGTGATAAGACTAAACGCCCAGAGATGGCAGAAGTAGCCTCACGATTGAGCGATAAAGTGGTCCTGACTTCGGACAATCCGAGAACGGAAGACCCTGCTGCCATTATCAAAGAAATGGAAGTTGGTATTCCTGGAGATAAGCGCAAGAATGTTTTCTCGATTACAGATAGAAGAGAGGCTATCCGTGCTGCTTTCCATCTAGCACAACCAGGGGATGTGATCTTGGTCGCTGGAAAAGGACATGAGAAATACCAAGATATCAATGGGGTGAAAAATCACTTTGACGATAAAGAGGAATTAATAAAGATTTTTAACGAACATAATTAGACTGCATGCTTTACTATTTATTCACTTGGCTTAACGAGCACGTACATATTCCAGGTGCTGGATTATTCCAATATATCTCGTTTCGTACGGCCATGGCAGTCATCCTTTCGTTAATCATCACAACGGTATTTGGTAGCCGATTGATTCGTTTACTGCATCAAAAACAAGTGGGAGAGACCATCCGTGATTTAGGATTGGAAGGTGAGAAGAAAAAACAAGGAACCCCTACAATGGGAGGTCTGATCATCATCGCCGGTATCTTGATCCCAACATTGCTCTTTGCAAAATTGGATAATATCTACATCATCCTGATGATCATCACAACGATCTGGATGGGTGCAATAGGGTTCTTGGATGACTACATCAAAGTATTCCGTAAGAATAAAGAAGGATTGGCTGGGAAGTTCAAGGTGATTGGTCAAGTGGGATTGGGCGTATTGATCGCGATCACGATGTATTTCCACCCTGAGATTGTTGCTAGACAGCAAGTGGCAAATCCTACTTCTTCAAAACCGGTGGAAGTGATCATCAATCCATCAACTGGTGAGAAGACCTATGCGGAGAATGTGAAGTCTACCAAGACGAACATTCCTTTTTACAAAAACAATGAGTTCGATTACGCCAAAGTGTTGGACGTATTCGGTATCAATAGCCCTTTGGCAACGTTCTTTGTTTTCTTGGTTGTTGTCGTGTTTATCATCACGGCAGTCTCCAATGGAGCTAACATTACAGATGGGATCGATGGACTCGCCACGGGAACCTCCGCTATTATGGGGATTACCTTGGCCATATTGGCCTATGTATCCGGTAACATCATTTTTGCGGATTACCTGAACATTATGTTTATCCCGAATTCGGGTGAGCTAGTAATTTTCGCGGGTGCATTTGTTGGAGCCTGTACAGGTTTCCTTTGGTACAATGCCTACCCTGCACAGGTATTTATGGGAGATACGGGTAGTTTGGCGATCGGTGGTATCATTGCTGCTTTCGCGATCCTGATCCGTAAGGAATTATTGATTCCGGTATTGTGTGGTATTTTCTTGATCGAGAATCTATCGGTTATCCTTCAGGTTTCCTACTTCAAGTATACCAAGAAGAAATATGGCGAAGGCCGAAGGATTTTCCTGATGTCGCCTTTGCACCACCATTATCAGAAAAAGGGTTATCATGAGTCCAAGATCGTGACGCGATTTGTGATCGTGTCGATCATGTTGGCCATATTAACCATAGTTACATTGAAAGTAAGATAGTAGAAGAAGATGTCGAATATAGCACACACATATTACCCTCAAACTGGCCGCCTAGTGATCTTAGGCGCAGGCGAGAGTGGAGTTGGTGCAGCGATCCTAGGTAAGGATAAGGGTTTTGATGTGTTTGTGTCAGATATGGGAACGATAGCTGATACGTATAAAGCCACTTTGGAAAAAGAGGGGATTGCATTTGAAGAGGGGCAGCACACACAGGAATTGGTAATCAACGCCGATCTAGTGGTGAAGAGCCCAGGGATTCCGGAGAAGGCTCCATTGATAAAAGAACTAAGAGGTTTAGGCCTACCGATCATTTCGGAAATCGAGTTTGCAGCTCAATATACGGATGCCAAATTATTGTGCATCACGGGTTCAAACGGCAAGACAACATCAACCTTGTTGACTTACCATATATTGAAGAATGCAGGTCTGAATGTAGGTCTAGCTGGAAATATAGGAAATAGCTTTGCCTTGCAGGTAGCTAGAAAGCAACATGATGCTTACGTTTTGGAGATCTCCAGTTTTATGCTGGATGATATGTACCACTTCCGCGCTGATGTTGCCGTGATTTTGAATATCACACCCGATCATTTGGATCGATATGATTATAAGATGGAGAATTATGTGGCCTCGAAGTTCCGCATGGTTCAAAATCAAAAGCCGACGGATTACTTTATCTATTGTAAAGATGATCCGGAGACGATGGCAGCCCTGGAGAAACATCCAACAGCAGCAATGCACCTGCCATTTACACAGGAAGGAACCGTAGATACCGGTGCGTATCTGGACGAGGAGAAGAATTTGAACATTTTAATACCAAATAGAGAAGCTTTTATCATGAATATCGAAGAATTATCACTGCAAGGCAAGCACAATGTTTACAACAACATGGCTTCAGGACTGGTTGCTAAGGCTCAGGAATTGAGGAACCAAACGATGAAGGAGAGCATGGGTTCATTTGTGAACGTGGAACACAGATTGGAGCATGTAGCTTGTATCGGTGGGGTTAATTATATCAATGATTCTAAAGCGACCAATGTCAATTCGGTTTGGTATGCACTTGAGAGTTTCTCTACGGATATCGTATTGATCATGGGTGGTGTAGATAAAGGCAACGACTATGAAATGTTGAAAGACCTTGTGAAATCAAAAGTGAAAGCAATCATCTGTATCGGAAAGGATACGGGCCGTATTCATGAGGCTTTTGAGGATGATACGGATGTAATCGTCAATAGCGCCTCGATGAGTGATGCTGTTCAGATCGCATCTCATTTGGCGAAGAAAGGTGATACCGTATTGTTATCGCCAGCATGTGCCAGCTTTGACTGGTTCAAGAACTACGAAGATCGTGGTGATAAATTTAAGGAAGCGGTAATGACTTTATAATTAGGAGGACAATGGAATACATTTTTTCTAAACTAAAAGGCGATAAATGGATCTGGATCATTGTGATCTTGCTATCCATTTGGTCACTATTAGCTGTTTATAGCTCAGTAGGCACCTTGGCATACAAGGAAGGAAAAGGTACAGAACTTTATTTATTCAAACACCTTTTCATCGTTGTTGCAGGTTTAGTGATGATGTATCTATCACATAAGTTGGATTACCGCTATTATGCTGGGATATCCAAGTTGCTGATGGTAGTCACGATTCCATTGTTGTTATATACCCTTGTTTTCGGTAGCAAGGTAAATGATGCCAGCCGTTGGTTGACCATTCCGGTGATCAATCAGACTTTCCAGACTTCGGATTTGGCGAAATTGGCCTTGATTACCTTCTTGGCGAGGATGCTGTCCCGCAAACAAGAGGAGATCAAGGACGTGAAGAAATCCTTTATTCCGATTATGGGAGCGGTATGTTTTGTATTCGTATTGATCGCTTGGGCAAACCTTTCCACAGCCTTGATGCTGTTTGGGGTGAGTGTATTGTTGTTGTTGATCGGTCGTATCAGTTTCAAACAGATTGCAGTGGTGTGTATGGGCGGAGGAGTGCTGTTGATGCTGGTGATCTTTATGGGGCCTAGACGAGCTACTTATATCAGCCGTATTCAAGGTTTCTTCAATACAGAAGAAGTGCATGAAGGGAAAGGGTCCTTTCAGGATGATAAAAACTACCAGGCAAACAATGCCAAGATAGCGATTGCTACGGGTGAGATGTTTGGTAAAGGTGTCGGTAACAGTGTTCAGCGTAACGTATTGCCTCACCCATATTCAGATTTTATTTTCGCCATTATCATTGAGGAGTATGGCACGATCGGAGGGGCGGTGTTGCTCTTCCTGTATATAGCATTGATGTATCGATGTATCCGGATTGTCACCTTAAGTCCGCGGGCCTTCGGGGCATTTCTGGCAGCCGGGTTGGGCTTCAGTCTGACGATTCAGGCTTTGGCAAACATGGCGGTTGCCGTTGGTCTTGGACCAGTGACCGGGGTTCCTCTTCCATTAGTGAGTATGGGGGGAACATCGATCTTGTTTACGAGTGTAGCCTTAGGGATTATCCTAAGTGTGAGCCGTAATGTTGAAGAGTTGAAAGTTAAAGAAGAAAAAGAAGTTGTAAAGGCTCCACGCAAAGTGGTAGTTGGCTCAATTTAATTGAAATATTGAATGGCGCATCGAGTAATCATAAGTGGTGGTGGAACCGGAGGGCATATCTTCCCGGCGATAGCGATAGCCAATGCGTTAAAAAACCTGTCTCCAGATATTGAGATCCTGTTCGTAGGGGCCAATGGCAAGATGGAGATGGAAAGAGTACCGGCAGCTGGATATGAAATAGTAGGACTGGATATCGTTGGGATCAACCGTCAGTCCTTACTGAAAAATATAAGTCTTCCATTCAAGATGTTGAAAAGCTTGTGGAAGGCGAGGAAAGTTCTTAAAGAGTTTAAAGCGGAAGCGGCGATTGGTGTTGGCGGATATGCATCTGGGCCATTATTGATGATGGCGAATATGATGGGGTTGCCGACGGTAATCCAAGAGCAGAATTCCTTTGCAGGGGTGACCAACAAAAAGTTGGGTGCTAAGGCCAAAAAGATCTGTGTTGCCTATGAAGGCATGGAAAGGTTCTTTCCGGCAGACCGCGTTTTGTTGACCGGTAATCCGATCCGTAAATCTTCAGTAGCCATTGAAGGTAAACGAGAGGAAGCTATCCATGCTTTTGGATTGGACCTGGACAAGAAAACCTTGTTGGTTACTGGTGGAAGCCTTGGTGCATTGACCTTGAATGATAGCATTAAAGCCGGTTTGGAGAAATTGGTGGCAGCAGGAATACAGGTAATCTGGCAATGTGGTAGCTACTACTACGAGAAATTGAATGCTGAACTGGCAGATCAATTACCGGAGACCATCAAGTTGATGCCATTCTTAGAGCGTATGGATTATGCTTATGCAGCAGCTGACGTTATCGTGGCGAGAGCAGGAGCAGGGACCATATCAGAATTATGCGTGGTAGGAAAGCCAGTGGTCTTGGTGCCATCGCCAAATGTAGCGGATGACCATCAGACCAAGAATGCAAATGCCCTGGTTGAAAAGGATGCCGCCCTGATGGTGAAAGATAATGTGGCTCGTGAAGAGCTGGTGCCTACGGTCTTGGCTTTGTTTCAGGGTGAAAGCAAGCAGAAGGAACTAGGCGAACATATTCTGAAATTGGCTTTGGCTGACGCAGATGAGGTGATCGCACAGGAAGTATTGAGTATAATAGAAAATAGAAAATGAATATCGACAAAATAAAAAGAGTTTATCTACTGGGTATCGGCGGAATCGGCATGAGCGGATTGGCTCGTTATTTTAGTCGTTTGGGCTGTGAGGTGACCGGTTATGACCGTACCTCAACAGAGCTTACCAGAACATTAGAAGCGGAAGGCATGCCGATCAGTTATGCTGATGATGTGGATTCCGTTCCTGCTTCTTTTAAATCGGCAAGCGATGAAACCCTGATCATTTTCACACCTGCTATTCCAAAGGATCTAAAATTGAAAGCGTTTTTTGTTGATCACGGACATGAACTGTTCAAACGCTCTCAGGTACTTGGTTTTATCTCTGCAAGTAGATTTACCATTGCAGTTGCAGGTACACATGGAAAGACAACAACTTCGACCATGGTAGCACATGTTTTGAAACATTCTGGTTTTGATTGCTCAGCCTTCTTAGGCGGCATCAGTACCAATTATCAAAACAATGTTCTCTTTGGAGAAAATGATGTAGTGGTGGTTGAGGCCGATGAATATGATCGCTCATTCCTGACCCTGCATCCAAATATTGCCATCGTGACTTCCGCGGATGCGGATCACTTGGATATCTACGGCGATCCTCAGGAGTTGATTACTTCTTTTGAGATGTTCCTGGATAGAGTCGTAGATGGCGGAAAGAAAATCGTAAAGGTTGGATTGCCTTTTTCAGGTGATATCAGCTATGCAAGAGAGCAGGTCTGTGATGCCTATGCAGAAAATGTAAGGGTGGAAAATGGAGAGTTCTATTTTGATTACCACTCTGCAGATTTAGTGATCAAAGATATCCATTTAGGAATTCCAGGATTGCACAATGTTGAAAATGCAGTTGCGGCCATTACGGTTGCTCATCTTTTGGATATCCCTGCTGATAAAATCGTTGCGGCATTATCTGATTTCCAAGGCGTGAAAAGACGCTTTGAATATATCGTGAAGTCTGATAAGAATGTGTACATCGATGATTATGCACATCATCCAGAAGAGTTGAGGGCTTTTTTGACCTCGATGAAAAAACTGTACCCAAACAAGAAATTGACGGTAGTTTTTCAACCGCACCTTTTCAGCAGGACCAGGGATTTTGTTGATGGCTTTGCAGAAGTGTTGGCCTTGGCAGATGAGTTGCTATTGATGGAAATCTATCCTGCAAGGGAATTGCCAATCCCAGGTGTTGACTCAACATGGTTGCTGAACAAGATCGAATTGGAAAACAAGCGTTTGGTAAGCCCAGAGGAAGTTCTGGAAATCGTGAAAACAGAAGATCCAGAATTATTGGTAACCGTTGGAGCTGGAGATATTGACAAATTGGTGAAACCTCTTAAAGAAGAATTGAACCATGCTAAATAGAATAAGAAATATACAATGGCGTCAAGTCGGCTATTTTTTCTTAGGATTAGTGGCCATCGTAGGTGTCGGCATGTTGATGAGCTTGGTCAACAAGAAAGACCAAGTGCAAGAATGTACCGCACTCAAAGTGATGGTAGAAGGAAAGGAGACTTTCATCGATCAGAATGATATTTCATCGATGATCAAGGAGAAGTTTGGAGCAGTGGTAGGCAAGCAATTGAACCAATTGCCATTGCAACAGATCGAAACGGAATTGAAAAAATCACCGTATGTATCCAATGCTGATGTTCATATGGATATGGATGGTACAATGCGCGTTTCCGTTCAGCAGCGCGAGGTTGTTGTCAGGATTATCAATCAAGGTGGGCAGGAGTTCTATGTAGACTCCAAAGGAAATAAGATTCCAGTGACCTTAAAATATGTACCGCATGTCATGGTTGCAAATGGAAATATCAAAGAGGGCTATAAGAAGTCTTTGGAGCCTGTACAGAGCCAGTTGGTGAAAGACCTGGTTAGAATCGTTGAGGAAACAATAGCAGATGAGCTTTGGAGCAACCAGATCGTCCAACTTTATGTCAATGATGAAAGAGATATCGAGATCGTTCCTAGAGTGGGCAGCCAACAATTGATCATCGGAAATGCAGACTCTTTAAGCTACAAGTTGGAACGTTTGAAGAAGTTCTATACGCATATCCTTCCAAGGGTAGGCTCCGATGCATACAGCAAGGTGAACGTGAAGTATAGCGGACAGATAGTCTGCGAGCGCAAGGGCGATTGGTTTATCGATAGCCTGCAAATGAAAATTAACAAGAAGATTTAAGAAACAAATTACATACAGCATCAAACACAGCATATGAAACCTAGAATTGTAGAAAATGAAAAAGAAAATCCAATTATCGTTGGATTGGACATCGGTACGACAAAGATCTGCGTAACTGTAGGTCGTCGTAGTGGATCGAACAAGGTTGAGTTATTAGGTGTAGGGAAAGCGGAATCTGCCGGCGTAAATCGTGGAGTTGTTGCCAACATCCAGAAGACCGTTACAAGTATCCGTGAGGCTGTTGCTGTGGCTGAAGGTCAATCCAATGTTGACATCAAAGTTGTCAATGTAGGTATTGCCGGACAGCACATCAAGAGTATCCAACACCGTGGTATTTTAACAAAGAATGACGATGATGAAATCGGACGCCTGGATATCGAGCGTTTGATCTCGGACATGTACAAGTTGGTACTGCCTCCGGGAGAAGAGATCATCCATGTCTTGCCACAAGAATTTACCATTGACAACGAACCTGGTATCAAGGAGCCAATCGGTATGGCGGGAAGAAGAGTGGAAGCTAACTTCCATATCATCTCTGGTCGTGTTACCGACATCAAGAACATCAAGAGATGTGTGGACAACTCGGACCTTGAAGTTTCTGAATTGATTCTTGAACCTCTTGCATCATCCGAGGCTGTGTTGGATGAAGAGGAAAAGACTGCAGGTGTTGTGTTGGTGGATATCGGTGGTGGAACTACCGACGTTGCTATCTTCCATGAGGGCATCATCCGTCATACGGCTGTTATTCCTTTGGGAGGAAATATCGTTACGGAAGATATCCGTCAAGGTTGTGCCGTATTGCGCAATCAAGCTGAGCAATTGAAAGTACGTTACGGATCAGCTTTAGCCGATGAGAACAAAGAGAACGAGGTTATCTGTGTACCTGGTATCAGAGGAAGAGAAGCTAAAGAAATTTCCGTTAAGAACTTAGCATATATCATTCAAGCGAGAATGGAAGAGATCATCGAGCACGTGTTCTACGAAATCAAATCTTCAGGTTATGAAGACAAATTGATTGCAGGAATCGTGATCACTGGTGGTGGTGCACAATTAAAGCACTTGGTTCAATTGGTAGAATATATCACTGGAATCGATTGTCGAATTGGATATCCGAATGAATACCTTGCAAAAACCGATATGTTGAACAAGCAGGCATTTGAAGAATTGAAGAGCCCATTGTATGCAACCGGTATTGGTCTATTGATCAAAGGGATTCAGTCGATCGAGGAAGAAGAGAAAAGGAATGAAGAGAAATTCATCAAAAAGACTGCGCCAACACAAGGAAAAGTGAAAGAAGGCGTTAAAGAAATAGCGGAAGGTCAAAACAAAAAAGAAGGGTGGTTGACTCGTTTTTTAGGCGATTGGATCAAAGATGGGGCGGATATAGACGACGACACATTCATCGGTAAGAAATAATTATCAACATCGACTTGTTTTTTCCACATTTTAACAAATGTGGAAAACTCTTGTTAAGAATTTGGTAATATTACATTAGAATTGTTGACTTGCGTTGTGTTAACGTAAAGGCTTGATGAAGAATTAAATAGGATAAAATATATGTCGATACAATTTGAAATGTTAAAGGAGAACTCATCAATTATCAAGGTAATTGGTGTAGGTGGGGGCGGCGGAAACGCAGTCAATCACATGTATAAGCAAGGAATTAGTGGTGTTGATTTCATAGTTTGCAATACAGATGCGCAAGCTTTGGAGCTTAGCCCTATTCCAAACAAGGTGCAATTGGGAGCGAGTCTTACAGAAGGTATGGGTGCTGGCGCTGATCCTGATGTTGGTGAAAACTCAGCTATCGAAAGTATTGAGGATATCAAACGCATGTTGGGTACCAATACAAAGATGCTTTTCATTACTGCAGGAATGGGTGGTGGTACTGGTACTGGAGCTAGTCCGGTGCTTGCCAAGGCAGCAAAGGAATTAGGAATCTTGACCGTTGCTATCGTTACAACTCCATTCACATTCGAAGGTAAACGTCGTCGTATGCAAGCAGAAGACGGTTTGGGAGAACTTCGCAAATACGTTGACTCTTATCTAGTTATTTCAAACGACCGTTTGCGCGAAATCTTCGGGAACCTGACGATGACTGCTGCATTTGCCAAAGCAGATGATATCTTGACCACTGCGGCCAAAGGTATAGCAGAGATCATCACCATCCCTGGATATGTAAACGTCGATTTCAAGGACGTTCGTACCGTAATGAACGATTCTGGTGTTGCGATCATGGGTAATGCTGTGGCAACAGGTGAACAACGTGCATTAGATGCTGTAACAGGCGCGTTGGCATCACCATTATTAAAAGACAATGAAATTGAAGGTGCTCGTTACATCCTATTGAACATTACTTCCGGTACCCGTGAAGTAACCATGGATGAGGTTGCGATCATTACAGACTATATCCAAGAAAAAGCTGGCCTTTCAGCTGACTTAATCTGGGGTAACTGTATCGATGCAAACTACGAAGAGGAACTTTCAGTAACCATAATCGCTACTGGTTTTCAGACTTCTGAAGAGCGTGTGAAGGAAAAAGAAATGGAAAAGATTGCCATTCCTTTGACTCCTGAGGTATCGACTTCAGCATTCGTTAAACCGGTAACGACCAATCAATTCGTGGATAGAAGCAATACTGAAGCTAGTGCTTTCGTGAAGCCTAGTACGCCAGTTGACTCGCCATCGAATCAAGCTCCACAAAGCGACTTGTTTTCAAACAAAGCAGCAGTAGCTGCCCAACAAGCAAATGCAGTGGAAAAAAACGAATCTCAAATCGTTCGCCATACATTGGAATTAGATGATAACTCTGATGTGGAAGAAATTGAGGAAGATCCAAATCCACATGGATTTGAATTAAAGACTTCGCCATCACTGTTCGAGTTCAAGTTGCCAACTGTATTTGATACATACAAACCTACTGAAGAGAAGGAAGAGCCAACTCCAGAGCCAGTGAACGAAGTTGTTCAGCCAAAAGCTGAAATCGAGTTGGAAGAAGCGAAGAAAGAAGAAACTAATTTCGAAGATCAGTTGTTGAAAACCAAGGAGCGTATCCTTCGCCTGAAAGAACTGAGCATGAAGTTGAAGTCTTCAAATGGTCTTCAAGAGCTTGAGAATGAGCCAGCTTACAAAAGAAAGCAAAAAACATTGGATGATGTTCCTCATTCCTCAGAATCTCAGGTTTCCCGTTTCACCCTATCTTTTGATGATGGTGAGACTGAAATCAGACCGAACAACTCCTTTCTACACGATAATGTAGATTAATCTTATCCTATTTAATAAATAAAGGGTGGCTTGAAAAGGTCACCTTTTTTGTTTTTTAGATTTTGTTTATAGAAAAAAGATGCTAATTTTAAGTGAGTTACTATTAAAAATTATAAATAAATCTAAAAGTTATGGCAAGTATTGATAAATTCAAAGAGTTGAAGTCTCTAATTGACGGATTAGAAAATGACGCAGACAAGTTTTTTGCAAAAGGGAATAGTGCCGCTGGTACACGAGTAAGAAAAGGCCTGCAGGATATCAAGACATTAGCTCAAGATCTACGCCTAGGAATCCAAGGTCTGAAAAACAAGAAATAAAGATCTTTAACCCTATTAAGAACTAAGCCCATTATTGGGCTTTTTTTATGTGTATATTCGAATAAACTAGATATAAGATGAAACAGATCCAGAATCCCATTTGGCTGATGAGCTCCGCATACGACCAGTTGGGACAATCCGAACTATTAGATACTGCTGCCCAATTAGGTGCGCAGGGAATTGATCTCTGTGTGTTCCGTAAGGATGGTTCCAGGGCGGACCATACCGCTACCCATTTGGATTACGAAGGCTTCGGTCCAGAGGAGGCCAAAAGAACATTGGAAGCCTTCAATAATAAAGGGCTAAGGCTGTCTTTGGGGGCTTTTGAGAACATGGTCGGTGGTGATGAAGGGGAAAGGCTGAAAAACCAGGACCATCTCTTAAAACTGATTAGAATAGCTCATTTGCTGGGTGGAGATGAAAACAATGTCATGGTGGGGACATTCGTAGGCTATAACCATGAGCTGGGTAACCAAATCGATGGCTTCCAAAAGAACCTCGATGAATATAAACGGGTTTTCGAGCCCATCATCCGCTATGCAGAAGACCTGGGCGTAACGGTGGTCTACGAAAACTGTCCGATGGAAGGATGGCGTTCCTCTCGTTACACCAGTACCTTCAACAACCTGCCCGGCGTATTGGCAGCTCGCAAACTAATGTACACGATGATCCCTAGCAAGGCACATGGAGAGATATACGATCCTTCCCATGATATCTGGCAGAATACAGATCCCGTGGAGGTAATTGAAGAAATGGATATCGAGCGATTGAAGCGTGTACATGTAAAAACAACTAGGATGCTGAGCAGCAAGGCTAGGGTAGAGTGGGGCGGAATGTATCCCATGCAGCAGGTGGATGCTGAACTTGCTAAACGAGCGGGTGTCAGTGTGCCCCAGAGCGATTGGGACCGTCATCATTATACCGCGATGCTTCCGGGTTTTGGAGGTACTGATGATATGGACTGGAACAGCTTTGCGGAGGTTCTGCATGAGCGCGGCTTTTCAGGGCCCTTTGAAATTGAAAACGAAGCGAAGAATTCCAAGGACACGCATAATATGGCGGCGATCAACCAAGGTGCCAGAGCCTGTATCAGCTTCCTTTCACCATTGCTCTGGAAGCTAGATGCCAATGGATATGAATTTACCGAGCAGAAGCCTTTAAATGTAGTTTCGCGAGAAGACATTCCCGTGAAGAGCATGGCTGATCTGACCTAAGGGTTTTAAACCATAGGCAGAAGATAAAAAAATAAGGAATAACCGTTTGGTTATTCCTTATCTGCGTTCATTTTGAACAGCGATATCAAATCTGGGATGTTGTGTACACCCAGCTTCTCGAAGATTCTACTCTTATAGGTACTCACTGTGGATGAGCTCAGGTTCAACCTGTTTGAAACCTCAATGATTCCCAATCCTTCTATTAAGTGTCTCGCCACGTCCATTTCGCGATTAGAAAGTTTGTACAGAGGGTTCAGGCTATCCACCTTGGATTTACTGGTCGTCAATTTTTGAACATAGAGGTCCTTAATGGCTTCTGACATATAGCGTCCGCGTTCAAAAATGCTATTGATGGCATTGGTGAATTCGGTCATGCTAGTCGTTTTATTGACATAGCCCGCTGCACCAGCCTCTATATAGCGAAGGGCGTACAGGGTCTCGTCATAAGAAGAAAAGACTAAGATTTTTAAGTCAGGTTGAATGTCCAACAACTCCTTGATCACCTTGATGTTATTTCCTCCCGGCATATTGATATCTAGGAGAAGTAAATCAAAATGTGTTGTCTTTAATTGTGCAAATACCTCATCATATGTTTGCGCATGGACTATCTCAACCGCTTTTAAAGTCTCTTTAATGGCAGTTGAAACCCCCAGTCGGACAATAATATGGTCGTCGGCTATTAATATTTTTTTCATAAAGTTATTACACAAATTACCCTAGATTCACATGATTTTTTTGAATTTCTCAACGTATAGATTTGGGTTGAAAAATTGTATTTAGTAGTTAATTTGTTTCCTCAAATATAATAATTTTATATGTATTCGTTCTCTTTAAAAAATAATTTAAAGTTTTGTGTGCGGCTACTTCAGTACAAGTACCTAGTATACAATAAAAATACTCATTTATTTTGAAAATAATTTTAGTTTGTGAATGTAAACCGCTTTTTTTGTAAGATATTCAATACATTACACAACTATTAAGGGAAAAACAATTTAAACATATTATATTCACTTTTAGACTATTTAACTTATGGGATTTTTAAAAGAATTTAAAGAATTCGCTATGCGCGGCAGCGTGATTGATCTAGCTGTCGGTGTTGTTATCGGTGGCGCGTTTGGAAAGATCGTTACCTCCTTGGTCGATGATATCATCATGCCTCCTATTGGATTCATCACCGGTGGTGTGGATTTCTCCGCCATGAAGTATGTTATCAAAGAAGGAAACGAAGCAGCAGGTGTTGCCGAAGTGGCCGTAACGTATGGTAACTTCATCAACGTGTTGATCCAGTTCCTGATCATTGCTTTCTGTATTTTCTTGGTGATTAAAGGGATCAATTCTTTGAAAAGAGAAGAACCAAAAGAACCAGAAGCAGCTCCAGCTCCTACAAAAGAGGAAGCATTGCTTGCTGAGATTCGCGATATTTTAAAAAATAAATAAGCATAAAATATATGCTCTAAAGCAAATTATGAGGGTTATTGGCCCAAATAATTTGCTTTTTTTTATTTATTAGATTTAGAGTGTTGCGTATGTGTGAAATAAACTTTATTTTTGCATTCCTCTTTTGAGGGATAATTTGATTAAAAGTATTAAAACAAGCATAAAAGCGTCATGAAGAGAACATTTCAACCTTCGCAAAGAAAAAGAAGAAATAAACACGGATTCAGAGAGCGTATGAGCTCTGCAAATGGTAGAAGAGTACTTGCTGCTCGTAGAGCAAAAGGAAGAAAACGCCTTTCAGTTTCTGACGAAAGCCGTCACAAAGGTTAATCTTGCGCTCGCCGGTGATATAGGGACCGCGCTGTTTTAGCCGGCTTTATGGTCATCGTGATGAAAAAATATACATTTAAAAAAGAAGAACGATTATGTAGCAAAAGGTCTATTGACGATCTTTTCCATAATGGTTCTTCTTTTGTTGTATATCCTTTCCGAGTGGTTTACCTTAGCCAGCCCGCCAGTCCCGAACAGCAATTCCCCGCTCAGGTCATTACCTCGGTCCCCAAGAAACGCTTCAAAAAAGCAGTGGACCGAAACCGTATCAAAAGACTTACCCGGGAATCTTACAGGCTCGAGAAAGACAAACTCTATTCCTTTTTACAAGATCATTCCTTAAATTTGTTGCTGGCCATTCAGTACGTAAGTAATGAAAAGCTACCTATGGAAACGCTTCAGGGCAAGCTTGGTCAATTGATCGGTAAACTAGAACATGAAATATCTAAATCTAATCTGGGAGAAAGGAATTAAGTTACCCATAAAGTGGCTTTTTTTGCTCATAATCAAGATTTACCAGCTATTTCTATCGCCATTGCTCGGCGCTAGCTGTCGATATTCCCCAACCTGTTCCCAATACGGCAAAGAAGCAATTCTTAAGCACGGCCCTTTCAAGGGTGGTTGGCTAACTATTAAACGTATTGCCCGTTGCAACCCTTGGGGTGGACATGGGCACGATCCAGTCCCTTAATTCACTATGTCAAATTCGTATATCCTTTCCATCGAGACTGCGACCAATCTGTGTTCAGTTTCTCTTTCCAATCATGGTCAAAATCTATGCAGCGTAGTCGGCAATGAGCCCAATCTTCATGCGACCAAACTGACCGTTTTCATCCAGGAATTAATGGATAAGGCTGGCATGTCCCTCGATCAGCTTGCCGCAGTTGCCGTAAGCATGGGGCCAGGATCTTATACCGGATTGCGAATTGGCGTCTCTACGGCAAAAGGACTGTGTTACGCCTTGGATATCCCGCTTATCGCCAATAATACCTTAGAAGCGCTAAAAGACGGTTTCATGACCAAATATCCCCAAAGTGATCATAAGGTGCTACTGTTGCCAATGATCGATGCAAGACGGAGAGAGGTTTATACCGCAGTATTCCACACAGACGGAAGCCTGTATAAGGAAACTGAAGCCTTGATCATCGATGAACATACATTTGATGGATACCTGAACGATGGATACCGACTGATACTTTTCGGTTCAGGTGCAGATAAGTTTATGACTACGTTTGAAAATAACGATCAGGTTCAGGTCATTGCTGGCTTCGATTCCATTGCCAACTACCAGGATGAAGTTTCCTACAAGAAATTTGTGGATCAGAAATTTGAAGATGTGGCCTATTTTGAGCCTTTCTATCTCAAAGATTTTGTGGCTACTACACCCAAGAAATCGCCTTTATTATAACCATCTTTTCCTTTTGAACCAGATGTAGATCATCAGGGAAACCAAGATCATCAAGATCCAGACTGCAGGATAGCCTAGCAACCATTCCAATTCGGGCATATATTTGAAGTTCATCCCATATACCCCGACGATAAAGGTCAATGGCATAAAGAACACCGAGATAATGGTCAGGATGCGCATGATCTCATTGGTGTGGTTGGATTCTATGTTAAAGTAAACAGAAAGCAACTGAGCCGTGTTTTCAGCTATATTCCTATACAAGGTGTTCGTTCTGGAGTAAATGTCCCTAAGGTCCTGCGTATAGATGTTCTGGTATTCCGGCATATGGAAATAGTCCACAATGTCCTTGTACAGGGTTAGGATTATCTTGATAAGGTCTACCTGCCTTTTCAGGTAATAAAGCTTCATCAGGAAGGGTTTCCGCTTTCTGTGCAAAAACACGATCTCTTCATAATCATCCAGTTTCTCGGCCAAATCATTGATCACCAGGTTTTCGAAGGTTTTCAGCGATTGCGATACCAAGCTGTTGACCAGGCTCTTGCTGGACTTCAGCTTTTTATTGGTCTTGTCCAGTTCAATCAGTTCATTGAGCAATGGGATTTCATTCCTGTGGACCGTTATGATGAAATCTTCATCATAAAAGACCGAAATACGTAAGGTGATATCCGCTAAGGTATCCGAATTTTCCGGAAAGGAATCGGCAATGGAACGCAAGATCAGGAAGTGGTAATTGTCGAATTCCTCAATCTTGGGAAGGTGGCCAATTTCCAAACAATCCTTGATGGAAGCGTCGTTCAGGTCGTATTTTGCCTTGAGTTCGATAAAGTCCTCTAGGGTAGGGTCCAGGATCTCGTACCAATCGTAACCATTTTCTTCTTTTCGGAGGATATGTCGTACCATGTATTTCGTTTAAAGATGAAATTTAGTGAGATTCCATTAAATTACAAATTTGATTTGTAAGGCTAGGCATGCCTTTGACAGTTTTTTAGGGAACTGTAGGGCATAAAAAATGCCCCGATCTATCGGGGCATCTCCAAAATTTCCTTTACTGCTTATTTTTTGTCAGCAGCGCTTTTGTCTTTATATTCCTTGTTTAGGGCATCTAAAACTTCGTTTGTGATGTCCATTTTAGGATCAGCATACAATACCGCAGGATTGGTTTTTGAATAGGTCAATACCAATTTGTAACCTTTTCCTTCTGAGTGTTTCTTCAGGTGGTCGGTAATGGTGGTGTACACTTTAGTGAATTCAGTCTGTTCTTCTTGCGCAATGGAAGTAGATGCATTTTGGTCCATACGGCCAAGGTCATTTTGGTGTCTTACCAAACGCTCTTCTGTAGCTTGACGCTCCGAAGCGCTCATGGTCGCTGCTTTTTGTTGGTATTCAGCTAGTTCACGTTGGTAAGCTTGTCCTTTCGCTTGAAGGTCGCTCTGTGCTTTTTTCACTTTAGCTTCAAGTTTAGTGCGAACGTCTTTGAAATATTGGTATTTCTCAGAAAGAGTATCCGAGTTTACATATGCGATTTTGTCAGTAGGGTCAGGCGTAGTAGCGGTAGTTGTTGCTGCAGATGGTGATTTTTCTGCTTGGGTACTAGCCTGTTGATTACAAGATACGATTGCTGCAGTAGCAACAAGACCTAAGGTAATTTTTAATAGTTTATTCATTCTGTGTTTTATATTTCGATTTTCTTAATGACAAACCTAATATAAAAATTTCAATTATTCTAAAAACGCCGCTATTTCCTATGGAATTTAAATAGTGAAATAATGTTAATTTTGCTCGTTCACGTTGCCTTTTTTATTTGATTATTAGGGGAAAATTTCGTATTTTTGAAAGTTAATCAACAGTAATTTTAAAGGATTTTCATGAGCGAAGAAAATAAAAATGCATCTACGTATTCAGCGGATAATATCCAGGTATTAGAAGGATTAGAAGCTGTACGTAAGCGCCCTTCCATGTACATCGGTGATACAGGCGTAAAAGGCCTACATCACTTGGTTTATGAAGTAGTCGATAACTCTATCGATGAAGCTGTTGCCGGTTATTGTAACGACATCGTCGTAACCATTCTAAAATCTAACGGTGTATCTGTACGCGACAATGGTCGTGGTATTCCAACAGGAATCAATAAAAAAGAAAAGAAATCTGCTTTAGAGCTTGTAATGACTGTATTGCACGCCGGTGGTAAATTCGACAAGGATACCTACAAGGTGTCCGGAGGTTTGCACGGTGTGGGGGTTTCCTGTGTGAATGCCCTTTCCACTCATTTACGCGCTGAAGTACATAGAGAAGGTAAGATCTTTGTCCAAGAATATGCACAAGGAAAACCTCAGGCTGATGTAAAAGAAATCGGTACCAGTGATGTCACAGGAACCATTGTTACATTCATTCCTGATCCGGAAATCTTTACCACTACCACAGTATATAACTACGATACCTTAGCAAACCGTCTTAGAGAGCTTTCTTTCTTGAACAAAGGCATTAAGTTGACCTTGATCGATGAAAGGGAAATCTTGGACAATGGCGAGTTTAAGAAAAATGTATACCTGTCAGAAGGTGGTCTTCAAGAATTCGTGAAATTCCTGGACGGTAATAGAACCGCTCTGATCCCTGAACCAATATATGTGGAAGGTATCAAACAAGGGGTTCCAGTTGAACTTGCCCTGCAATACAACGATACGTACTCTGAGAATGTTCATTCTTATGTAAATAACATCAATACCATCGAAGGTGGTTCTCACGTTGCTGGTTTCCGTAGAGGATTGACCCGTACCCTGAAGAAATACGCTGACGATTCGGGTCTATTGAAAAACTTAAAAGTCGAGATCACCGGTGATGACTTCCGTGAAGGACTTACTGCGGTAATCTCGGTAAAAGTTGCAGAACCTCAATTCGAGGGACAGACCAAAACCAAATTGGGTAACTCGGAAGTAATGGGTGCCGTAGATGTTGCCGTAGGCGAGATCTTGAGCTCTTATTTGGAAGAGAACCCGAAAGAGGCTAAGCAAATCGTTCAGAAGGTAGTGATAGCTGCCCAAGCACGTGCTGCTGCGCGTAAGGCAAGAGAATTGGTGCAACGTAAAACCGTAATGGGTGGTTCCGGACTTCCTGGAAAACTGGCCGACTGTTCGGATAGGGATCCTGAAAGATGTGAGATTTTCTTCGTCGAGGGGGACTCAGCGGGTGGAACGGCGAAACAAGGCCGTGACCGTGCTACTCAGGCCATCATGCCTTTACGTGGTAAGATCTTGAACGTGGAAAAAGCCATGGAACACAAGATCTATGAAAATGAAGAGATCAAGAACATGTTCACTGCATTAGGCGTGTCGATCGGTACTGCCGAAGATTCCAAAGCCTTGAACATTGATAAGCTTCGCTACCACAAGATCATCATCATGACGGATGCCGACGTCGATGGTTCGCACATTGCAACCTTGTTGTTGACTTTCTATTTCCGTTACATGAAAGAATTGATTGAACGTGGCTATGTCTATATCGCTACTCCACCATTATATTTGGTGAAGAAAGGTAAAGATTTCGAATACGCTTGGACCGAAGATCAGCGTCTGGCAGCAATCCAACGCTTAAAAGGTGCAGGTAAAGAAGATAGCGTACATGTTCAACGTTATAAAGGTCTTGGAGAGATGAACGCTGAGCAGTTATGGGATACGACCATGGATCCTGAAAAACGTACGCTTCGCCAAGTCACCATTGAGAACGCTGCTGAATGTGACCGTATCTTCTCCATGCTAATGGGTGATGAGGTTGCGCCACGTAGAGAGTTCATCGAAGCGAATGCGCGTTACGCAAAAATAGATATCTAAGAATAGATAAAAATATAAGTTTCACAGAGTAAAGGTGGTCAGAAGTAATTTTGACCACCTTTACTTTTTCTTAACATGAATTTGCCATGAATTTTTCCCCCATTCTGATTTTGGTCTTATTCGGGACATATTCGGAATTTTCGCAATATGGCCCGAACATGCCTCGAACAAGAGTAAGGTAAAGTTTTCCAACTTTTTTCGATTTTTTTATTTTTCAACCCTATTTTTCTTTAGGTTTTTTCCCCTTTCCCTGTCCTGATCTTCAGCTGTACTTTACCAAAAATTATTTTACAGTACCGTACCCTTAGCCTTAGTTTAAAATTGAGATCATTCCCGATTAACAGAGGGCAACGATATTTAGCATGAAAACCCGAGTGTGGATTTGTATTGCTTTTTTGAATGAATAGTATATTTCGTTGTTTGCTTTCCCATTTTGCCCTATGTCTTTTTTCATGTTCTGTACTTGCCCAAAATGAAAGTGAAACCGAAGAAATAATAGTCAACCAGATTCTGGATGAAAGTGAAGTAGATGCAGGTCTTTCCGACTATGCAGAAGCTTTATCTCAATACTTAAAGCGACCTCTGGATTTGAACAAGGTAACAGCAGCGGATCTAAATCAATTGATTTTCCTTTCACCATTTCAGGTACAGCAGATCCTGCTACACCGCGAGAAAGCTGGACCATTTATCTCCACCTTGGAACTTCAGGCTATTCCAAGCGTCAATCTAGAAACTTTAGAAAAACTGCTTCCCTTTGTCAGGGTCAATGAAAACCTTTTGGATGGAGATGGGCATTGGCGCGAATTGCTCAAGGATCCAAGTGGATCTTGGATGATGACCTATTCCCGTGGATTGCAGGTGCCTAGAGGTTATGAGATTGCCGATCCTAAGCGCTCAAGGTATTTGGGCAGTCCAGACAGGATCATCAACCGTATCCGCTGGAATGCCCGAAAGAAGCTTAAGGTCAGCCTCAACATGAAGAAAGATGCGGGTGAACCCTTTTCGATAAAGGGTAAAAGGATGGGATTCGATTATTATTCAGGATCGATCTTGATCAATAAGCTAGGACCTTTTGAGCAGATTGTTGTGGGCGATTATCTTTTACAGTTTGGTCAAGGCCTTTCCTTATGGAATGGATCTGTAGTGGGTAGGTCAGCATCTGTTGCAAACATTATGCAACAGGGATTGGGGATCAGGCCGCATACAGGAATGATGGAAAGTAAATTTATGCGTGGCTTGGCGATTCGGATCAAAAGGAAAAGCTTTGAGCTAAGCCCTTTTTTTTCCTACAATAACCTCTCGGCCAGCCTAAATACCGAAGGCAAAGAACCCTTTGTCGAGCGCATCAATTATTCTGGATTACATCGAACGCCCACTGAATGGAAAAATCGAAAAAGGCTCGATCAAATGGTCTACGGAATTCAGGTGGGTTATGTGAATGAACGTTTTAAAGTAGGGGCAAATCTTTTGAATACGCAATTCAGCTTACCCCTAAAGCTAAATACGAAAGCCCACAGCCGGTATAGATTTGAAGGTCAAAATTTACAGAACGTTTCTGCCTACTATCAATACAATCTATACAACATGTTGCTATTTGGAGAATCAGCACATTCCATTGGATCAGGCTGGGCCCATAACCATGGATTGATAGCAGCGCTGGGAAGGAAGTTTTCTGCTTCCATTTCCTATAGGGATTATGCGAAAGATTATCATGCTTTCTTTGCTCAGTCTCTTCAGGCACAATCTCATTTGTCCAATGAAAAAGCTTGGAGCCTGGGTTTCGCCTTTCAACCTAACCGGAAAATAGAATGGATGAGTAGCATAGACTATGTAAAATTTCCTTGGATGAAATTTAGGACCAAAGAAGCTTCCTATTCCTTCCAGGGACGCATCCAAATAAGTTATATCTGGTATAAGAAAGGGCATCTGCGATTACGGTATCAATATAAATTCTTTCAGGAGAACTATCGTGCTACGCAGAAGGGACCAATAGCTGTGGCAGATGTAGCCAGGCAACAGGCGAGGCTGATCTTCCTGTACAAGCTCAATAATTCGGTACAGATTGGACATCAGATGGAAGTGAAAGAGTTCCATAAAAGCAACTTGGGGAAAAAGCATGGTTTCATGGCATATCAAGATTTGATCTGGAATAAACCTACCTGGCGGATCGGGGGGAACCTCCGCTTGGCCTATTTCAATGCCGAATCCTACGAATCGCGATTATATGCTTACGAAAGGGATGTACTGTATGGATTTTCATTTCCATCTTATTTTCGAAAAGGCTTTCGCGCCTACCTCAACCAAAAAATGAGACCTATTAAAGGAATTGATATCTGGCTCAGGTATGCCCTGACACATTATCTAGGTCAAACGCAGATAGGCTCTGGCTTGGATCAGATATCGGGGAATATAAAGTCGGATATAAAATTGCAAATCCGTTATTCCTGGTAAACATGGAAATCCAAGAATTAAAATTAGAGCAGATTCCCTTCTTTCGGATATGTTTTTGCTTCGGACTTGGGATATTGGTCTCCTTTCAGATCCATTGGAATTATGCCTATTTCCAAGGATTGGCACTATTGATCCTAATGTTGTTTGTTCTCCTTCTCCTGTTTTGGGTGCGGAAAAAATCAAGGAATCTTTACTATCTTATCTATGTCCTATTATTTCTGTTGGGGGTCTTGAGCCTTGCGATAAAAATGCCCAAAGAAAAAGTCGATCTATCCAAAACGCTGATCTATTCAGGGAAATTATTGGAAGAGCCAAGCAGAAAGGGTCAGGTTTTAAGAAGTAAGCTTGAACTGAATTTTCAACATCTTCCTTCAGGTCCAAAACCAAAGAGTATCCTGGTTATGGCCACTATTTGGGATAAAGATTCCAGCATAGTCCATTTGCACAAGGGCGATATCATTGGATTTAGAACCAAGATTAAGGAATTGGATCCAGCCTTTAATCCAGGACAGGTTGACTATTCAAAATATTTAAATGGGAAGGGGATATTCTACCAGGTCTTTATCCCAAAAGACCAATTGTTGCGACTGAAAATTGCCAAGATCAACAGGTTTGAAAGCTGGGTTTTGCAATATCAGGAAAGGCTCCAGATGAACTTCAGGAAATTTATCAACGATCCTTCAGCCTTTCAGATTGCCAGTGCGATTACTTTTGGATATCGCTCCGACATGGCCGATGAGCTGATGGAAGTGTTCTCTAACACCGGGACCATTCATGTACTGAGTGTATCAGGCATGCACGTCGGTTTGATGTTCTTGCTTTTGACCTGGATATTAAAACCAATAGATCGCCTAGCACATGGTCTAAAGGCAAGGTACCTTCTAATTCTTTGTTTTATATGGTTTTACGCACTGATCTGTGGATTTGTCCCCGCCGTGCTGCGAGCAACATTAATGTTTAGCCTGTACTTGATCGGACATTGGCGAGCTCGGGTCGTCCTATCATTAAACACGGTCTTTTCCTCTGCATTTCTTTTATTGGTTTTTGACCCCTTTATGCTTCTTGATATAGGTTTTCAGCTTTCCTATCTTGCAGTTATTGGAATCCTGCTGTTTATTCCCGTACTCCAAGGTTTATATTATACATCCCACATATGGATCAATAAGCTATTGGACCTGTTATATATTTCCATTGCAGCACAATTATCAACAACTGCCTTGGCAATTTTCTATTTCCAGCAGTTTCCCACCTTCTTTCTGTTTTCTAACCTTTTTATCAGCCTGCCATCTACGGTTATCCTTTATTTAGGCATGGGGCTAGTCGTTTTTTCAATGGAAGGGATAGGAGAGATCCTTGGCAATCTCTTGAACAAATGCATTTTGTTTTCCTACCAAATCCTTAAGTACATTGATTCCATTCCTTTTTCCAGCATCAAAGGAGTGGTAATAGATGCGAAAGTAACCTTTCTCTGCTACTTAGGTCTTGCCTTTCTTTTTATTGGATTTCAGAAACAGTCGAAAATATTTCTCTGCACCTCGGTCATTTCCTTTGTCATGCTATTTTCCATGGTCCTAAAAATAAGGCTGGATCATCGATCCTTTCAGGGAGTAAAAATCTATAATACAAGAAAAGAGTTGAGCATTGCCTATATCAATCGTGCAGATGTACTGCTCTTGAGTACCTGTGATTCTCTTCAGCATAAAAGCCTGCGGTTTTCAGTATTGCCAGATTTAAAGAAGTATGTGGATCCAAAAGATATTCAGTTTGCCAGCTTGAAGGTTAAGGATGAAAACCAATTCCTACATCTCTATGATGATATGGACCTATATATCCAAAATACCCAGGTCCATGATCATCAGGCTTCCAAGATTTTATTGCTCAGAAAGAATGCGCAGCTACCGAATGAATTGAATGCTTCTATGTGCATTTTGGATGGGTCCAATTCAGATTGGTATATCGAGCAGACAGTGGCAGAATTAAAAAGGGTAAACAGGGCTTATTACATATTGAAGGATAATTTTGCGTATGTTTGGGAGAGTAATCAAGATGGAAAAAACGAGCTTATCCATATTAAAGGAGTTCTGGGGATACGATAAATTCCGTCCCTTGCAGGAAGAGATAATCCATGAGATCCTGTTGGGAAATGACACCTTGGCTTTGATGCCAACCGGTGGCGGGAAATCTATTTGTTTCCAGGTACCTGCCATGCTCGAAGAAGGGATCTGCATCGTGATCAGTCCATTGATTGCCCTGATGAAAGATCAAGTCGAAAATCTACGTAAGCGAAATATTCCAGCGATTGCCATTTATTCAGGTATGTCGCATCGAGAAGTGGATATTGCACTGGACAACTGTATTTTCGGCAATATCAAATTCCTCTATTTGGCACCGGAGCGATTGTACAACGATATGGTCAAAGAAAGGATTCGCCACATGAAGGTGAATCTGTTTGCCATTGATGAGGCCCATTGTATTTCGCAATGGGGATATGATTTTCGCCCATCGTATCTGGAACTGATCAAGTTAAGGGAATTACAACCCAAAGTTCCGATACTTGCCTTGACCGCCACCGCTACCCCTAAGGTCGTTGAAGATATACAGGAAAAATTAGGATTTGCGAAGCCAAATGTACTCTCCAAGAGTTTCCGAAGGGAAAACTTGGGTTATATGGTTTTCAAGGAAGACAATAAGATGGGTCGGATGTTAAAGATCATCTCCAAGGTCGGTGGAACGGGAATTGTTTATGTAAGGAACCGTCGGGAAACCCAAGAGGTGGCTCGCTATCTGTTGAACCATGGTATACCGGCCGATTACTATCATGCCGGATTGGATATGCAAAGCCGTTCCAAAAAACAGGATGCTTGGACCAGTAACCAGGTACGGGTCATTGTAGCGACCAATGCCTTTGGGATGGGAATAGATAAGCCTGATGTACGTTTTGTCATTCACCTGGACATTCCAGACTCCCTAGAGGCCTATTATCAAGAAGCTGGAAGGGCAGGTAGAGATGGAAAAAAAGCATTTCCAGTCTTGTTATATCAACAAGCTGATCGAAATGAACTCTGGGAAAATATAGATTTGAGCTTTCCGGATTTTCAATATATCCAACAAGTCTACCATCATCTCTGTAATTATTTCCAGATTGCGTACGGTGCTGGGAAAGGGTTGACCTATGATTTTGATGTGGTCGATTTTGCCAAGAAATATAAGCTGGATGTGGTCAAGACCCTGAGCTCCTTGAAATTCCTGGAAAGAGATAAATGGTTGTCATTAAGTGAAGCGGTGTATATTCCGGCAAGGATTAAATTCGAGGTGGATTTTCAGGAGCTTTATAAATTTCAGGTCCAGAGTGCGCAGTATGATCCATTGATCAAGGCCATCTTGCGGATTTATGGTGGTGTATTTGATTATTATGTCCCGATCAATGAATTTGAAATTGCCAAGAAGTTAAGCAAGCCCTATGAAGAGATTGTTCGGATGATGCGGTACCTGCAACAACAGGAACTGATGACCTATGTGGCCAAGACCGATTCACCACAATTACAATTTTTACAGCCAAGGGTGGACTATAAGAACCTCTACATCGATACCGCGTTTATTGCAGAACGAAAACTGATCAAAGAGGATCAGGTAAAGGCCATATATCATTATCTGGACAGCAAGGATTGCCGGAGTTTGAGTTTGCAGCATTATTTTGGGGAAGAAGCCAAGGAGCCCTGTGGCGTATGTGATCTCTGTGTGGTCCGCGAGCATAAATCGGGTTTGGCCGAGTCTATCGAAAAGAAGATCCAGTTCCTATTGCTGGCAAAGCCCATGTTGCTTCATGACCTGATCGAAGCTATTGAGATAGGCAAAGATGAGGATCGCCTCAAAGTCCTCCGAAAACTATTGGATTCCGATGAAGTGAAATTGGAAAACGAGCACTATAGTTGGAATGCCCTCTAACCAATTCCAGCATAAAAAATCTTAAGCATAAGTGATTGTTCCTCCAAGGTTTATCGATTGAGTACAAAAACAAACAAGTTTTTGTACGCTTGTATATTGATAAAAAAATGTGTTATCTTTAATACTAACCAAATAAACTTTGTATGGAACAATTTATCATCTATTTACCAGCAGCACTCGCTGTATTGGGTCTGTTATTTATGTTTGTCAAAGCAGGATGGGTTGGTAAGCAAGATGCTGGCGACGGCAAGATGCAATCCATTTCCAAGAGTATCCAAGAGGGGGCGATGGCTTTCCTAAAAGCGGAGTACCGAATCCTGTTAATTTTTGTTGTGATCGCCTCGATTGCACTTTTTATCGTTTCTACCTTGGTAGAGACTTCCCATTGGATCATTGTCGTTGCTTTTGTCTGTGGTGCCTTTTTCTCGGCTTTGGCAGGGAATATCGGGATGCGGATAGCGACTCGTGCCAATGTCAGAACAACCCAAGCAGCCAGAACCAGTCTACCACAAGCCCTAAAGGTTTCCTTTTCTGGAGGTACCGTTATGGGATTAGGCGTAGCCGGATTGGCGGTATTGGGATTGAGTATTTTCTTTCTGTTGTTCCTTAAGATGTTTTTGACCGAGGGTGGTAATTTCTACCTGGAGATGACCGTTGTTTTGGAGGCTCTGGCAGGCTTTTCCCTAGGTGCTGAGTCAATTGCCCTATTTGCACGTGTTGGTGGTGGTATCTATACCAAAGCAGCAGACGTTGGAGCGGATTTAGTGGGTAAGGTGGAAGCTGGGATTCCAGAGGATGATCCTCGTAATCCGGCAACCATTGCCGATAACGTTGGTGATAATGTGGGTGACGTAGCAGGGATGGGGGCCGATCTATTTGGGTCTTATGTAGCAACCGTATTGGCATCTATGGTGCTGGGAAACTATATCATCAAGGACATGTCGGAAGTAAATGGATCGCAGTTTACGGATGCATTTAATGGCATGGGACCGATCTTGCTTCCTATCGTGATTGCAGGAGTAGGTATTTTAGCCTCTATTATCGGTACATTCCTGGTTAAGGTTTCATCGAATGATGCCCGCGAAAATCAAGTACAGAAGGCCTTAAATATGGGGAACTGGACATCGATCCTATTGACGGTGGTTGCTTGTTTCTTTTTGATCCAGTATATGTTGCCAGAGGTTATCCAGATGAAGTTTTTTGGTGAAGGCTATCAGGATGTCCCTCGAATGAACATATTCTATTCAACCATTGTAGGCTTAGCCGTTGGAGGTTTGATTTCATCTTTCACGGAATACTATACCGGTTTGGGTAAGAAACCAGTTTTGAATATTGTACAGAATTCTTCTACCGGTGCAGCGACCAATATTATTGCGGGATTAGCAACCGGTATGAAATCGACGGCTTCTTCAGTTATCCTATTTGCATTGGCAATTTGGGGTTCATACGAACTGGCGGGTTTCTATGGCGTGGCAATTGCGGCTTCAGCGATGATGGCGACCACAGCGATGCAATTAGCCATCGATGCTTTTGGACCAATTGCTGATAATGCCGGCGGTATTGCGGAAATGAGCGAATTGCCAAAAGAGGTGCGTCAGCGTACGGATGTTTTGGATTCGGTGGGTAATACTACAGCTGCGGTAGGAAAGGGTTTTGCCATTGCTTCAGCAGCATTGACCGCACTCGCTTTATTTGCAGCTTATGTGACTTTTACAGGAATTGATGGTATCAATATTTTTAAGGCCGATGTATTGGCTGCCTTGTTTATTGGTGGTATGATTCCGGTTGTATTCTCCGCTTTGGCGATGCAATCGGTAGGTAAAGCAGCCATGGATATGGTGAACGAAGTGAGAAGGCAATTCCGTGAAATTCCAGGCATCTTGGAAGGAACAGGTCAACCTGATTATGGAAGATGTGTGGATATTTCCACCAAAGCCGCCCTGCGCGAAATGATGTTGCCGGGTGCCATCACCATTATCACGCCGATCATTGTTGGGTTTGTGATGGGAGCAGAGGCATTAGGAGCGTATATGGCGGGAGTTGCGGTTTCCGGAGTCATGTGGGCAATCTTCCAAAATAATGCCGGTGGTGCTTGGGATAATGCCAAAAAATCCTTTGAAGCTGGTGTTATGATCAATGGTGAGATGACCTTTAAAGGTTCAGATGCCCATAAAGCAGCTGTAACCGGTGATACCGTTGGTGATCCATTCAAAGATACTTCCGGTCCTTCCATGAATATCTTGATCAAATTGACTTGTCTGGTAGGGTTGGTGATTGCTCCAATCTTGGGCGGACATCACCTTGCAGAAAATGCAAAGAAGGATAAGGTAGATAATAAAGAAAAAGTGGTTATGGTTGATCATAAACCGGTAATCACGAAAAACAAATAAGCATTAAACCTTTCTAAAATAAAAGCCCTCTGTCATGCAAATTGCGACAGAGGGCTTTCTTTTTTTATGTGCTTACTTTACAATCGTGATGACCTTGTTATCAGATCTTGCATTCACGGTCGGGTCGTACATGCTTTCGATGTTGGTTATACCGGAGCTGAATTCACCTAGGTTATTGGCCTTGACCTCGTACTCGAAAGTCCTTTTCCCTTTTTGCAGGGCGTTGAAGAAGTAGTTGGTCGATGCGTCCTTCAGGGTGAAATAGTAGTTGTTCCTCCAGCTGTAGCCCGAAGGTACGAATACAGGTTCCACGCCTGCAGGTCGGCTGTCCTTCAGGTGCACATATTCCAGGTCCTGGTCGTTGATGACGGTGATGATCACCTTGATCTTTTCGCCCAGTTTTGCCTGATTGCTCTCCACCCATTTACCGTTCCGCTCTACCATGTACTGTTTGCTGACCTTGATGTCGTTGGTCGATGCCTTCACTTCGGACACAGGAAGGAAGTACTGATGGAAAACTCCACCGAAGACCGTGCGGTCGTTGTGGTTCTCGATCTGTACGGACCTGTTGCGATCAAGATCCTGCTTATTGAAGGTCTTGGAGAACTGTCCCAGTACCACCGAGTCCATCTTGGCGTTCTGTCCGTCGACCAGTACGGTTACGGCATTGTCCAGGTTGAAGTCCTTTGGATTGTTGGCCAGCAACAGGCTATAGATGGCATCCACGGTCATCCAGGTGTTTCGCCAATAGTTGGCTTCCTTGCGGAAGAAGATCCATTGGCTGATCGGATTGAGCTTGCTCGGGTCATGGAGCTTGTATGCCTCCAGCATATAGCTATGTAGGCTGATATCGTTGTACTGCTTGCCGTTGCTCTCCCAGTACATGCCCTTGTCGGGATCCAGGATGACCTCCTGTTGGATCCTGTTGCGGATCTCGTTGGACTCCTTGGACTCCCCGAACAATTGGTTGACGATCCATGCCTTTGCGGCATAGCCGGCAGGACCCTTGGCGGTGATGATCGGTGCCTTGGCGATCTTGGCCCGAAGGACCTTGCCGTTCTTTTCAGGTACCTTGACTTCCGAGTTCCAGAAGTGGCGTGCATATAGATAGTCCAGTGCGATATTGGCGGATGCCTTTTCCCTGGTTATGCTGCTGTCCTGGTCCAAATAGGTAGCCAGGCGTCTCATGCTGCCGTTCATCTGCGGGTTCACTAGGCTGTGGTCCAGGTAGAATACCTTGCCAACGACCTCCAGTATCCGCATGGAGATATGGGTATCGGACTTCCCGCCTTCGAACCAAGGGAAGGATCCATTGTCCAATTGTCCACGGAGCAGTTTCTGCTCGATGCCCTTGAGCTCGGTCTCGATATTGGAATTGAACAGTTCGGCCAAAGCCTCCAGGCGCTTGCTGTCATGCTGTATGTCGCGTAGCCAAGGCATTTCCTGCAGCTTCAGCTCGTTGAGCTGGGCATTCTCCTCCAGTCTGCTCTTGGTATCCTTTACCTTGATGGACCTGAAATAATCGGAAATTGCAGGGTAATGCTTGCCTATGTACTGTACCATCTTCAGACCGAACCATTTACTGCTGGACTGTTCGGTACATTCGTAAGGGTAGTTCTTGAGGTAGTCTAGGGCAGAGATAATCTCCAGGATCGGGTTGCTCTGTACCTGTACCTTGGCCTGTAGGTTGTCCTTGCCGGCAGAAGCGATGCTGAAGTCCTGTTTTTGGCCGGCCTTCAGGGCGATCTTCTCGGTCTGGGAAACCAGCACCTTGTTGGACAGTACCGGCAGCTCCACGATCTCGCCATCGGAATGTTCCCCGCTTGCCGCAACGATCTTGACCTGCACGCTTGGGTACCCTTCAGGTACCTTGAGCTTCCAGGACACCGTTTGGTTGTTGTCCTTTTCTACGCTGAAGTCGGTCGTGATGTCGCCCAGCACGAACCGTTCGCTGAGGTCGGCATTGTCGACCGGGTTGATGATCTCGATCTTGGCCTTGCCCTGCTGCGGCTTGCCGCTGAGGTTCTGTACCTGGGCGATGATCTCGATCTGGTCGGATTCGCGGAAGTACCTAGGCAGGTTGGGACGTACCATCAGCTGCTTCTGGGTCTGTGTATAGAACTGTTCGGAGCCCACCTCGAGGTTCTTGCCATGGGCGAAGAGCATGAGCTTCCACTTGGTCAGGGCCTCGGGACTGTCGAACTCGAAACTGATGTTGCCCTCCTTGTCGGTGTACAGGTTCGGGTAGAAGAATGCCGTTTCCTGAAGGTTCTTGCGCGCTTGGACTTGGGAGAGGTCTACTCCTTGGCCCTTATTCTTTAATTCTTCAACTTGTGCCCTAAGATTAGGGTCTTTTAGTTCATCATATAAGGATACAGTTTCTTCCGTTACTTCACGTACATCGGCTACTGCTTCAATATTGACAGCAGATACTTTGCCTCGAAGAACTCTTTGCATACCATTTGCTGCAGGGGCTGATCCAGCTGCATATTGAACTTGATCATCATAATAATTATGCAGACTATTGATGCCGCGATTTAACCAATAGGCATCCCACAGGCCATAATTGTTTACTATAGGTAATTCATTGCCAACTGCATTGATAATTTTTTCATTGAATCCAAAGGGACTTGAGGCTGATGAAGCATAGAATAAATTGGTAAAATTATATCGCCTGTAATAGGATGGGCTATACCTGTCAAAAAAGGTAGGGAAGTAATTGGCTCCAAAAACGTCTAATGACATGTCATACATGGTAGCCAATACCTCGGATGGAATGACCTTGTCCTTTTGCAAGATGCTAAAGCTCCATTTCTCTTTTGTTCCCGGCGTAATTTTGTCTCTAAAGCTGCTGATTTTAATTTTTAAATCTTGATCATCAGTTCGCTTAGGAGCGCTGATGAATTTATTTTCAATCTGGTTGTCTACAATTAATATAGCGTCTAATTGATAACCTCGTGCAAACTTTTCCTTATCAAATTTGAATTCATAGGTTGCTCGGCCATTCTTTACAGGAATGGTAAAGGTCTCTTGTTTACCAAAGGAGTTACTTGGAAAAAGAAAAATCTCCTTTGCATTAGGGACATCTGTATAGAAATTTAATTTGACCTGTTCATCCAGACCATAATTTGGTTTATCAAAACTGTATGTGAGAAAGTCATGATCACTGCTCTTTTTGGTTACAGGGTCGAAAATGCTCACATCTGCTTGACTTCTTATGGTATCTTTTCCTTGGATTGAAATGACTTCAACGTAATACTTTCCTTTTGGAAACAGGTTGGAATCTATTTTCACAAGGCTCGTATCCCTTGTGTCAAAGGAATAGGTTTTTACCAATTCTGTTGGTTTCTTGATGATTAAAGACTCATCAAATGAGGTTGGGAAAAGTTTTTTGTACTCTGCATTACTGAAAATATGGTAATCTACATTTTTAAATATATTGTCATATTGATCCGGTAAAGCAATATTAGGCTCAGGATACTTATAGATTTTTATCTCACCTGTCAAGGGCAAGGGCTGGTTATTTTTATTCACGGTACTGATGAATAATTTATTCCATTTACCTGCTTCTTCTATTCTTGGACCTTGAATATTGATTACCCAAGGCTTATCCGAATAGGTGTAAAAAACAGATGCTTGCTGCATTTCTCCGGTCTGATTCACGACCTCAGCAGTTACACTGATGTTGAAATCTTCCAATTTATTTAATGCGGTATCTTCCAGTGGAACCCTGATGGTAAATTTTCCTTGCTCATCAGCGATTATTGAACTGTCGGCTAATGTGAAATTGGTATAATTACGACCATAGGAGTTTATTCGAACTTTGTAATTCACCGAAGCACCTACAAGTGGCACACCGGAATAGGATTCTACTTTTCCTATGAATTCGGCTATATCTGAGCGTTTATAGGTTTCCTTATTGGGTTCAAATTTAACACTAAAGGTAGGACGCTTATACTCTTCCACATTTAGGTAGTGATAGCCAATTTGGTTTCCTTTATCCATAATCAGGATATTGAACCCACCCGCCAAGGTATTGGCTGGGATTTGAAGTTCTCCATTTACAGAACCAAATGCATTGCTGGTCAATGACAAGGAGTCTACCTTCTGACCGTTGGCATCCTGAAGGATAACATCTAGTTTTTTACCTTCTATTACTTTTCCACTTAATGAGCTGTTGTTATAAACAATTCCTTTGAAGTAAAGCTTTTGACCGGGTCTATAAATCCTTCTATCGGTTAGGATCTTGGTATTGAACCTAACCCTATCCTCTTCTTTCTCGATCTGCGAAAAGCTATAATTTAAAGGAGCAGCCATGTCGATGATCTGCTTTTCCTCGGCAAGGTAAAGCATCGCCCCAGATTGATAGCGATAATATGAATCCTTATTGATATCTACTGAAAACTCTCCATTCTGATTAGTTTTCATTTTATGAACCAGCTTTGGTGCTTTTCCTGAATTTACATCATAGATCTCCAACGATTTATCAGCATAAGGCAAACCCGTCTTTCGATTGATCAGCAAACCTTTGAAAAGATATTCTGTATTCTTCCCTTTCTCCAGTTCTGTGTAGTTAAATAAATCCGAAACAATAAAACTTGATGAGGACACGGTATTGAATAGACCATCAGCTTTGAATTCAGGATTGTTTGAAATAAGGGCTACATAATTGCCAAAAGGAAGAGCATTTATCTTGTAAATGGTAGAATGTCGTTTATAATCATCAAATGATTTTATTGGAATTTCCTCTGCATACACCTCCGTCGCATTTACCTCTACTTTTTTCGTTATGCTATCTAATTTTACTTCAAATTTCTTATAGTTTGTTGGGGTATTGGTCACATTGAAAACTTTCAAGTAGAGCTTTTCCGCATTTTTAAAGGATAGCTGGACCGGACTGTTGACATTGGAAGGATTAATCTGCTTATTATAAAACTGTATTTCCACACTTTTAAATCGTTGATCCATGAGCTCAACATCCTTGATCCAAGGTGATTTTGGATACTCTTGTTTTGCTTTGGCTAGATATTCAACTGCCTTTTTTGTGTCATTATTGTTGTGCAATGTTTCTGCAATGATGGCATAGATGAACGCGTTATAATCGCTCTTGTTTTGGGCAATTACGTTTTTCAAAGCATCAACATAGCCGTCTTTTTTTTGATAGCTAGGGGAAATATTGTTCACCATTAGATAGGAGGTCGCATCAGCGTATCCTACTTTTTTATTGATGCTGAACAAATCTTCTGATATATTTTTGATTTTTACTGCATTTTTTACCCTGTTCCCTCGCAAGAAAGCGAGGTATGCATTACTATTGAAGTGGTAAAGGGTAGGACTGAGGCTAAAATTTTTGCTGCTGGAAAAGAGCGATTTCCAATCTTCAATAGGTTGTTTCAAGAGAAGGTCTTTGTTCTCCAAGGATTTATTGAACAGGGAGTCCAAGATTTTATACTTGGTTTCTTCATCTGCCTCTAAAAATTTATTCTTGCTTTCGCTGTAGTAATCGGTATTGCTTCCTAAATACTGGGCATAAAAACTATAGAGTAGACTTCTTTGAACCCCCTCTGCTTGGTTGATGTTGTTTTGGAAGTGTTTGTCTACTTTATCGAAAAGATCTTCTTGTGTCGTATTGACTTGAAGCAATTGGCTCTCTGCAATAATCGCTCGAAGCTCCATTGGGCCATTTTTAGATTTTTTGGCGTAAGTTTTTATTTCATTCAGAAGAGGGGCTGTCTGTTCATAATTCCCAATGGAAATTAGTCTGTCTACCTCTTTCCATTTTTCTTCTATCATGTTTGTCGTTTTAGATTGCTGACTGAATAGCAAGATGGGTGAAAGTGCGAATAATAGGATGAATAATTGTTTCATATAACATAAACCTTAATGTTCATAACCTTGTTTTTGCAATGGATGCAGAAATGGAGCTGATTCCATAATGCTCCTTTAAATATTGTTAATGGACTGAATTTCTTCCTTACCAGAAATCTCTTGATTGGTACTAAATTTAGGAAAAAACTATTGTTTTCTTTTTAACCCCGAAACAATATCCAATAGCAGAGGAATACCTGGGTTTCTGTTCTTTTTGCTCCAGATAAGAGATAGAGTAGTGCGTTGTGGCAGATGGTTCAACTCTAAGAAATCCACATGGGTATGATAACCTTTTTTTAAGGAAGTAGGCACAATGGCTACACCTAAGCCTTGACTCACCAGGTTAAAAATACTTAGTGCATTGACTGTACGCAGCGCTACGTGCGGGTCAAAATCATGATCTTCAAAAATACTCATCACCAGTTCATAATAGGAATTACTGTATTCCTTGGAAAAGAGAATAAAGGATTCGTCCTTAAAATTATGGAGATTGACCTTTCCCTTTGGCCTAGCCGTGGAGTTTTTAGGAACCACCAAGGAGAAATGTTCCGTTAAGATGGGAATGGATTTTAAGCCTATAGGAGTGTCCTTGACCCGAACAAAACCAAAGTCGAGTTCTTGTTTGTTGATCATGTCGATCTGAATCTCATTGGCGAGTTCATTGAGCGTAATATCGATCAATGGTTGTTTCTGCTTCAGTTCCACCAGTAATTGGGGCAACATGGCTTGAACGGCAGATCCGATAAACCCAAGCTTCAGCGAAGTAATCTTACCTTCTGATATTTTTTCAATATGGTCTTTGATATTGTCCAATTGATTGAAAATCAAATCCACCTCTTTTTTAAGGTAAATGCCTGACTCTGTCAATTCCACATTTCTCTTGTCACGGCGGAAAAGTTGAGTGCCATAATGCTCCTCCAATTGCTTGATCTGCCTAGACAGTCCTGGCTGAGCAATAAATAGTCTTTCAGCGGCCCTTCTGAAGTGTAATTCCTCGGCTACTACCTTGAAATATAAGAGATGTCGGAGTTCTATTTGATAATTCATGGTTATCAGTTGTTGCTAAAATTGATATTGCCAATTATCAAATATAGCAGGTAAATTTGGGTTACACAGGGAAATATTATGAAAACATTTAAATACGGAGAAGATTATTTGAATAGTTCAATAGCCATAGCTATTGCGAAATCTGATTGCCAAGGGCTATTGACTGATGAAACGATCAGTAAAATAAACCAAAGCGCCCAGTATGTCCAAGAGATTGTAGATGCTGGAAAAGTGGTGTATGGAATCAACACTGGTTTCGGGCCACTGTGTACTACTTTGATCAGCCCTCAAGATACCAAGAAATTACAGGAAAATATATTAAAGAGCCATGCCGTTGGGGTAGGCGAGCCTATTGATAAGGAATTGAGCAAGCTCATGCTTATCTTAAAGGTGCATGCCCTGGCAAAGGGGTTTTCGGGGGTTCAATTGAGCACGGTAGAACGTATTATCTGGCATATTCAGAATGATGTGATTCCAGTTGTACCTAAGCAAGGTTCGGTTGGTGCATCTGGTGATTTAGCTCCTTTATCTCATCTTTTCTTACCCTTGATCGGGTTAGGTAAGGTCTGGATAGATGGAAAGTCAGTTGATTCGGCTTCTGTGCTTCAGGAATTTGGAATGGAACCCATTCAACTTGGCGCCAAGGAGGGTTTGGCCCTGATCAATGGAACGCAATTCATGGCTGCCCATGGTGTAAAAGCTGTAGTGGAAATGAATAGATTGATGAACAATGCCGACCTGATCGCCACCCTGATGATTGAAGGGTTGAACGGCTCTATCAAACCATTCTTTGCTGAATTGCATCAACTGAGGCCTTACAAAGGAAATACTTTTGTGGCCTCGACTATTTTTAATCTTTTGAAAGATTCGGAAATATTGGAATCGCATAAAAATTGCTCCCGGGTACAGGATCCTTATTCTTTACGCTGTATCCCACAAGTGCATGGGGCGTCAAGAAATGCTTGGTTGCACTTTAAGGAAATCATCGAAACGGAAATCAATTCGGTAACCGATAACCCGATCATCATCAATAGTGAACTGACCATCAGCGGCGGATCTTTCCATGGGCAGCCGATTGCTTTGCCTTTGGACTATGCTACACTTTCAGTTTCTGAATTGGGAAATATTTCCGACAGAAGGGTTTATTTATCCCTTGAAGGGGAAACTAATGGGGTTCCTAAATTGTTGATGAAAGCAACAGGTTTAAACTCTGGATTTATGATCCTTCAATATAGTACCGCTGCCATCGCTAGTGAAAACAAAGGACTTTGCTTCCCAGCAAGTGCGGATAGCATTCCGACTTCTTTAGGTCAGGAAGACCATGTGAGCATGGGGTCTATCTCTGGCAGAAAACTGCTGCAGGTACTGGATAACGTTGATAAAATATTGAGCATTGAGATGCTTTGTGCTGCCCAAGCTAAGGATTTTCATAATCCTAAACAGTCAACAGCAGTAATTGAAGCCATCCATAAACATATCAGGACAAGGATTCCACATATCGAAGAGGATCAACCTATGCAGGATATCTTGGACAATGCTTTGGCTATCATTAAATCTGGAGAGTTGATCGAGGTAGCAAGAAAAGCTGCCAAAGATAGTGATAAGCCGTACTTTGGTAAGGATGTCGAATATTTTGAAAACTATTGATCATGAATGAGAACGGAAAATTAATAGGGCCATTCAAACAGGTGCTGACTATGCAGCATTTGCCTCTGAAGGGTGCTTTAAAGGACGAGCAACTGGAAATCATAGAACAAGCGGGTATTTATATTGTTGATGGCAAAATAAGCGTGGTAGGCGATTTTGAGGGATTGAAGGAGGCTTTGCCCGATGATATTGAGATCGTTGAACTGAAAGGAGATTTCGTTGCTCTACCAGGATATATTGATTGCCATACCCATATCGCCTTCGGTGGAAACCGAGCGAATGACTTTGCCATGCGTAATGCCGGGAGTTCATACCTAGAAATTGCAGAAGCTGGTGGCGGTATCTGGAGTACTGTAAAACATACCCGTGCTTGTAGCCAAGAAGAATTAAAAGCTGTGACCCTGAAACGTGCTGATGCCCTGTTGAGACAAGGTATAACAACCGTAGAGGTCAAAAGTGGTTATGGACTTCAAGTGGAGGAGGAATTGAAAACCCTTCGCGCCATCAAAGAAGCAAACCAATCCACTTATGTAGACTTGGTTTCGACCTGTCTTGCTGCCCATATGCATCCTAAGGACTATGAAGGGAATGCAGAAGATTACCTGTTTGAAATGGGGGAAAAGCTGTTTCCGATTCTGAAAGCAGAGAATTTGACCAGCCGTGTAGATGCCTTTGTCGAGAAGAGTGCCTTCTCTGCTGAGCAGATTTTTCCCTATTACCAAAAAGCCAAGGATTTGGGCTTTGACCTGACGGTACATGCGGATCAGTTCAGCACCTCCGGTTCTAAATTGGCAGTTGAATTGGCGGCAGTTTCGGCAGATCACCTAGAAGCTTCAACTGAAAATGAGATCAGTTTGTTGGCAGGTTCTGACGTGATTCCAGTGGCTTTGCCGGCGGCATCATTAGGTATTGGCTGTGGATTTACTCCTGCACGGAGGCTGTTAGATGCTGGTGCCAGTTTAGCTATTGCCACAGACTGGAACCCTGGTTCTGCTCCAATGGGAAAACTGATCGAAAGCGCAAGTATTTTGGCAACCATGGAGAAACTTAGCAATGCTGAGCTCTTGGCCGGGATTACCTACAGGGCTGCCAAAGCCTTGAACTTGGATGATAGAGGACGTTTGATGGAAGGGATGTTGGCAGACTTCGTCATCTATGATACGGATAACTACCAGAACATTACCTACCTGCAAGGCGGATTACAGCCAAAGGCAGTCTGGAAAAATGGAATCGAAGTGTTTGTTAGAAATGATTAATAACATGATTGAAAAAGATTTTAAGGAAGCAATTATGCAAGGGATTCCTTCAGAATTACCTGCAAAAGCTAATCTCGATAATAAAGTAAGCCATGCTCCAAAACGTAAGGCTATACTAAGCCCTGAAGAAGAAAAGTTAGCCATCCGAAATGCATTGCGTTATTTTCCTAAAGTGTGGCATAATGAATTGGCCGCTGAGTTTTTAAAGGAACTAAGAACATACGGACGTATCTATATGTACCGTTTCAGGCCTCAATATGAAATGTATGCAAGGCCAATTTCTGCCTACCCAGCAAAAAGTCAGCAAGCTGCAGCCATTATGCTGATGATCCAGAACAATTTGGACCCTGCTGTAGCGCAGCATCCCCACGAACTGATTACTTATGGTGGTAATGGAGCGGTTTTCCAAAACTGGGCTCAATACCTGTTGACCATGAAATATCTGTCCCAGATGACTGAACAGCAAACCCTGCACATGTATTCAGGACATCCTATGGGACTTTTTCCATCGTCCGAAAATGCCCCGCGGGTGGTCGTGACGAACGGTATGATGATCCCGAACTATTCGAAACCTGATGATTGGGAAAGATTCAATGCGCTAGGGGTAACCCAATATGGGCAAATGACTGCAGGTTCATATATGTATATCGGACCACAGGGGATAGTTCATGGAACTACAATTACAGTGATGAATGCCTTCAGGAAGCATCTTCCTGAAGGAGAAACGATACAAGGGAAAGTTTTTGTCACATCTGGATTGGGCGGAATGAGTGGTGCGCAACCCAAAGCAGGAAACATTGCAGGCTGTATCACCGTATGTGCTGAGGTCAATCCTGCAGCAGCAAGGAAGAGGCATGCACAAGGTTGGGTGGATTTATTGGTAGAAGATATGGACGGTCTTATCCTAGCGGTAAAAGCTGCAATGGCCCAAAAGGAAGTGGTATCAATCGCCTATATCGGAAACATCGTTGATGTATGGGAACAATTTGATAAGCAGAATATCCCAGTTACCGTTGGCTCTGACCAAACCTCTTTGCACAATCCTTGGTCGGGAGGATACTATCCTGTTGATCTGAGTTTCGAAGAATCAAATGATCTCATCGCAAATAACCCTGAACAATTTAAAAAGGAAGTCCAACGGACTTTAGTTCGGCATGCAGACGCAATCAATAGACATGCGGCAAAAGGAACCTATTTCTTTGATTATGGAAATGCTTTCCTTTTGGAGGCAAGTCGTGCTGGTGCAGAGGTAATGGCTTCAAACGGAATTGATTTTAGATATCCCTCCTATGTTCAGGATATCCTTGGTCCAATGTGTTTTGACTATGGGTTTGGACCTTTCAGATGGGTTTGTACATCAGGTAAACCTGAAGATCTCCGATTGACCGATCAGTTAGCTTTGGAAGTGATGAAAGAACTTCAAAAAGCGGCTTCATCTGAGATTTATCAACAGATGGAAGATAACATAAAATGGATATCTGAAGCTGAAAACAATAAATTGGTTGTGGGCTCCCAAGCTCGTATCCTCTATGCTGATGCCTTGGGAAGAATGAAGATTGCTGAAGCCTTCAATCAGGCGGTTGCAGATGGTCGATTGTCGGCTCCTGTTGTTTTAGGTCGCGACCATCATGATGTAAGCGGAACTGATTCGCCTTATCGTGAAACCAGTAATATCTATGACGGTAGTAAATTTACTGCAGATATGGCCATCCATAACGTAATTGGAGATAGTTTCCGTGGTGCCACATGGGTTTCCATCCACAACGGTGGCGGTGTAGGCTGGGGAGAAGTAATCAATGGTGGTTTTGGAATGGTCTTGGACGGTTCGGAAGCCAGTGATCGCAAATTGAAACAAATGCTTTTCTTTGATGTCAATAATGGAATTGCAAGGAGAGCCTGGGCAAGAAACAAGGAAGCGATTAGTGCCATTGAAACAGAATTAGAAAGGACATCTACCTTGAAAGTCACCAAGGCCGAACTCGTGGATGACCAATTAATTGATAACCTTTTTGAATAAACCTTTTATGGAAGCATTTGGGAATGTATGCTATAAACCCGCTGAACAACAAAATTGGTCAGGAAGAATCGATGGTGATACAGCGGAAAACCTTCGTTGGCACCAGTTGATCACTTGTGTTGATCTGAATGCAGTGACCCTATCACTTGACAAACATATTGTTTTCTTAGGTTTCTGCTGTGATGAAGGTGTAAGAAGGAACCAAGGACGAATAGGAGCAAAGGATGCTCCTGCAGCCTTAAGAAAGGTTCTTGCTGGACTTCCTAGCCATATGCAGGCTGCCATTAAAATAGCTGATGCAGGTGATGTATTCTGTTCAGCAGAAGATTTAGAAGCAGCGCAAAATGAACTTGCAAAAAGAGTAGCGCAGATTTTAGATAAGGGAGGTTTCCCTGTGGTACTGGGCGGAGGACATGAAGTGACCTATGGACATTTTAATGGACTGAAAAGCCATAGTAAAACCAAAAAGATTGGTGTAATCAATCTGGATGCACATTTCGATATCCGACCTTTAGTAAATGATCAAGGAAACTCAGGGACTGGATTCTATCAGATTTTTGAGGATGCCGAACAGGAAGGCTTTGAAGCTCGTTATTTAGCTCTTGGGATACAAGATATCAGTAATACCCAGGCCCTGTTCAATTATGCAAAGGATAAGGGTGTACAGGTCATCAAAGGAGAAGAAATCTTTCCTGAAAATATCGATAGGTTGATTTCCCAAATCCAAGGGTTTGCGAATGACTCCGATGACATCTACCTTACGGTGGATATGGATGTATTCGCTGCTGCATATGCCCCAGGGGTAAGCGCACCAGCTTTCCATGGCATTGTTCCAGACCATAACTTCCACAAAATATTCCAATCCCTTTTGCAGCTCCCAAGTATAAAGTCCATTGACTTTGCTGAAATAAATCCCCTTTATGATATTGACAATAGGACGACAAAATTGGCTGCTGATCTGATTTTTCGCCTAGTGAATAATAAACGATAATATGTAACTTTAAAGAAACATAAAAAAAGGAAACATATGTCGAATATAGATTTCATTAGAGAAGAGACAGCAGCGAACATCGGCAACTTTATGGTAGGTAGGTTACTGCCTTTCCGTCAAAAACGTTCTATAGGACCCTTTGTTTTTATTGACCATATGGGGCCAGCCTGTTTGGCAGACCATGAGAACTTAGATGTCGGTCCACACCCGCATATTGGTTTATCCACTTTGACTTATTTGTTTGATGGTTCTATTTTCCATCGGGACAGCCTCGGTACAGCCATGGAGATCAAACCAGGGGCTGTTAACTGGATGACCGCCGGAAAAGGGGTAGTCCACTCAGAAAGGACTCCCGAATACCTACGCCAAAAGGATAAGTTCCTCCATGGTCTTCAGATTTGGGTAGCCCTTCCAAAGGACCTCGAATTTATGGACCCTGAATTCCACCATACCGAAGCTAGCGATATTCCTACTTGGAAAGATGCAGATGTTTCCTACAAGCTGATAGCTGGTGAAGCATTCGGAAAGAAATCACCCGTTCCTGTCTATAGCAAACTCTATATGATTGAGGTCAAGGCTGAGAAAGATTCCTTAATTGATATAAGAGGGGAGCTGTATGGTGAGAGCGGACTGTATATCCTAGAAGGGGAGGTCGATAGCAATGGCTTTACATATGGACCTAAACAGATCCTGATCACCCTAGATGCACATCTATGTACCTTTGAAATGAAAGCCGGATCTACCGTCTATATCTTCGGAGGCGAACCCTTCCCTGAAGAACGCTTTATCTCCTGGAATTTTGTAGCCAGTGATAAATCCACCATCGATGAAGCCAAAGAAAAATGGATCAACCATGAATTCCCTAAAGTACCTGGTGATGATGGTTATGTGCCACTACCTGTTAGGTAGTATTTAGTATTAAGTATTTAGTATTTAGACCTATTTCGCCGAACCTATCTAAATACTAAATATTACTTTTAAATTCTTGAAATGTAATTCTTCAAAATCCTAGGCGACAATACAGGAAAGTCTAAATACTAAATACTATATACTAAATACTATATACTAAATACTATATACTAACCAATGTATTCTCATCAGCGCCCCATTCGCTCCAGGACCCATCAAAAATAGTTACATAGTCATTTCCTAGTTCATAGGCAGCCAAAGCAATGATTGCTGCCGATACGCCTGAGCCGCAGGTAAAGATATTTTGCTTAGCGGAATCGATCTTCCCTTCAAACAGTCGCTGTAGTTCTTCCTTCTCCTGATATTTTATGCCATCGAGTACCAGGTCAAAGGGTAGGTTCTTTGATCCGGGGATATGCCCTGAACGCAATCCAGGTCTCGGTTCTGGAGCAGTTCCATGGAACCTTCCAGAAGATCTCGCGTCGGTAATGCTGATATCATCATCGCCTAGGCGCTCCACCAGTTCATCTTTCGAGATGAACCATTCATAATTTGGCTTCGCTTTAAAGTTGCCTAAGGCCACAGCTTCAGTATATTGATGTTCGATGGGCAATCCTGCCGCTTTCCAGGCCGGCAGTCCACCGTTCAGCACATAAACCTTATCCAAGCCCATATACCTCAACATCCACCAAGCACGCGGACTTGAATAGACCCCCCAGCGATCATAGATGATCAATGTCGAATCCTGATTGATGCCTAACTTCTGTACTTCCTTGCTGAATTGCTGTGCCGAAAGCATCGTATGTGGAAATGGACTATGATGATCTGAAAACGCACCTTCGATATCCAAAAACAAACTGTTGGGCAACAGTTCCAGATTATCGTTGTCCATCTTCTGGTTGACCTTGTCGATGGTCGCATCCAAGACTATGGCATTCTCCTCATTGATCAATTTGAGGGCCTCATCGGTACTGATTAATGCTGCTGTTCTCATGGGTATATAGATATGAGATATGAGTATTGAGATATTAAACTTCTTAAGTTAAAGATATGCAAAATGTAATAAGACTTGGAACATCTACATCTAATCTTTTACATTCACTAATCTCACAACCTAAATCCCTTATGCTACATTCAAGAAATAAAATTTTTCCAATATCTCACATCTCATATCTCCCATCTCAAATCTATAAACAAAAAAAGCCCCGATTGTAAAATCGGGGCTTCGAAGTATTTAGAGTAATCTAAAATTATTTAGATTTTTTCTCGTCGTCTTCCATTTGCTCTTTCAATTGAGCTAATACGTCAAGATCACCTAGAGTTGATTTCTCAACTGAATCTTTAACTTTTTTCACTGCTGCGTTAGCAGTTTTAGCTTCTTTTTTACGAGCGTTGAACTCTTCGATACGAGCTTCAGCTTTAGCATCTTCCCAAATACGAGAGTGAGAAATCACTAGACGTTTGTTTTCTTTGTTGAATTCAATGATTTTGAATTCAGCAACTTCGTCAACTTTCAATGCTGAACCGTCTTCTTTTACAGAGTGTTTGTTAGGGCAGAATCCTTCAACACCATATTGTAAAGCTACGATATCACCTTTGTCACCAACTTTGATTACAGTACCTTCGTGAACTGAACCTTCAGTGAAGATCGTTTCGAAAGTATCCCAAGGGTTTTCCTCTAATTGTTTGTGACCTAAAGAAAGCTTGCGGTTTTCTTCGTCTAATTCTAATACCACAACCTCTAATCTTTCACCAACTTTAGTGAATTCGTTAGGGTGGTTAACTTTCTTAGACCATGAAAGGTCAGAGATGTGAATTAAACCATCGATTCCGTCTTCTAACTCAACGAATACACCGAAGTTAGTCATGTTCTTAACAACTGCTGATTGTTTTGAACCAACTGGGTAACGTTCAGTGATGTTCTGCCAAGGATCTGGAGTCAATTGTTTGATACCTAAGCTCATTTTGCGCTCTTCACGGTCCAAAGTCAAGATTTCAGCTTCGATTTCGTCACCTACTTTCAAGAATTCTTGTGGAGAACGTAAGTTTTGAGACCAAGACATTTCAGAAACGTGGATTAATCCTTCTACTCCTGGGATGATTTCTAAGAAAGCACCGTAGTCAGCTACAGTAACGATCTTACCTTTTACTTTAGAACCGATTTCTAAGTTCTTGTCTAAAGATTCCCAAGGGTGCTCTGAAAGTTGTTTCAAACCTAATGCAATACGTTTTTTCTCGTCATCAAAGTCAAGAACTACAACGTTGATAGTTTGGTCTAAAGCCAACACCTCTTTTGGATGCTCGATACGGCCCCAAGAGATGTCTGTAATGTGAAGTAATCCGTCAACACCACCCAAGTCGATGAACACACCGAAGTCAGTGATGTTTTTAACAGTACCTTCCAATACTTGTCCTTTTTCCAATTTCGCAACGATCTCTGATTTTTGGTTTTCCAAATCGTCTTCGATCAATACTTTGTGTGATACAACTACGTTTTTGAACTCATGGTTGATCTTAACAACTTTGAACTCCATAGTTTTACCTACGTAAACATCATAGTCACGGATAGGTTTGATATCAATTTGAGATCCTGGTAAGAATGCCTCAACACCTTTGATGTCTACAATTAAACCACCTTTTGTACGTGATTTAACAAAACCATCGATAACTTTGTCGTTCTCCAAAGCCTCGTTGATCTCTTCCCAAGATTTTTGTGTTTTAGCACGTTTGCGTGATAATACCAATTGACCATTTGCATCCTCTTGCGATTCAACAAATACATCAACCGTATCACCGATTTTTAAGTCAGGTAAGTCACGGAACTCAGATAATGCTACTAGACCGTCTGATTTGAAACCGATGTTTAAAACAACATCTTTGTTATTGATAGATACAACGATACCTTCAATAATCTCACCTTGATTGATTTGGTTGAATGTGCCAGCGTACTGCTCTTCTAGTTTAGTACGTTCCGCATCACTGTAGTTACCAAAAGCTTTTTCATCAAGATCCCAGTCGAAGTCTCCTGATGGAGTACTCCAAGTGTTTGATTTAATCTCATCGATTAAATTTGAATCTGCCTCAGACTCAATCTTTTCAGTGTCCTTCACAACTTTTGTGTCAGCACCTTGTAGCTCTGCATTTTTTGCCGCTAACTCTTTTTCTGCTTCTTGTTTTTTTGCCATTAATTAATAATCTCCTTTTCCCTACAATGTAGGGATTGCAAAGATACGAAAAACTTTTATTTACAAGAGTTTAGATGTAAAAAAGTTTAAAAAGATTGAAAAGTTTAGGATTCTTGACGTAACTCGTCGCTGTCCTCAAAGATAGGATAGATCGTTTTTACAATCACTTCGGTCAGTTTCCGCTCGTTAAATGGCTTGATCAAAATTCCGTCAAATAAGACCTGTCTCTCCTTTTCCAGCTTCTTAACCTGCTCATTATCAGAAGATGTAGCTATTATTTTAACCGAGTTGTAGGCAGGGTTCGCCCTTACGGTAGCCAATAATTCGTCACCGGTCATCACCGGCATGTTGATATCGGTAACAACAACGTCAATCGGAAACCTGCTCAATATCTCTAAGGCCTCTTTTCCGTTGGTTGCTGTCTTAACATGGGTATGTAACGAGAAGAACTGCTTTAAATACAGTAAATTCAAGGCGTTATCATCCACGATTAGCCAACTTAGATCCTTGGAAAAATCGCTGATTTTCTCAATGTTCAACGATGTCTTCCGACGGAATTTCGGCTCAGGAATAGGGATCTCTACCTTAAAGGTGGTGCCTTGACCGGCATTCGTTTTAAAGTTTATCTTTCCTTTTAATGTGCTGACAATATTTTTGGTGATATATAGCCCTAATCCAACGCCACCTTCTACCTTATTGGACTTATTGACCGTATAGTATTTCTTGAAGATGTTCTTCTTTAGGGCATCAGGGATTCCCTGGCCTTGATCCGATACCTTAAATATCAGGTTGCTCTGGTCATCTACGATCGCGCTAGCCACCACCTTTCCACCATTCGAGTATTTGATCGCGTTGCTCACCAGGTTGCTCATGATCTGGCGGACCTTAAATTCATCCGAGAAAATCACCGTTGGCTGATTTTTGTCCAGCTCATACGCCAATTCTATCCCTTTCATTTCGGCATGGTTGCGATGGGTTTCCACCACATCGATCAGCAGGTCAACGAAATCAAAGTGAATGGCCTCAATGCTGTTCTGTTGGTCTATTTTGCTCAGGTTCAGGATATCATTGATGGTTTTGGAGGTCGCCGTAATATTTGTATAGGCCGATTCCAACAAGTGGATGTCGTTGGCCTGATAAAGGTCCTTGCGGCTCTTCAATAGGTCCACAATGCCGATCAGCGAATTGATAGGGGTCCGGATTTCATGGGTAATTTCCGCCAGGATATCTGTTTTCTGTTCTGCCAATTTGGAGGCGTAAACGCGTTCATCCAATAATTTACGCTCATAGTAGTTGGTAAAGAATTGGTAGTAAACCAAGATACAGATCACGATAAAGACAAAGGTCAGGGATATAATGATCTGCCATTTGAAGGTATCGGTCCTAGCGATTAAGATGCTCAACTCATGGTCGGTCTTGTCTCTTTGGATCTGTATGCGCTCTTCATGGATGATCCTGATCAACTGATTGGCAGAGTGCAATAGGGTAAAATTATCTGCCAAAAGAGACCTTTCATTTTTCCGGATATCGGTCAGGGTTTGTTTCAGTTCTTTCAGCCTGTTCTCCGCTTGCGTATTGCCTTGTTTAATGATGTTTTTCAGGTTCGCGTTCTGCTCAGTTACCTGTTGGGTATGCGTAGGCGTACCTGTTTCCACCGTAATGGTATCATCTCCTTTTTGGAAGATCCGCTTTAACAATGATTTCTTCTTGACTACGACTTTCTTCGGCTCATTGGCAACGATCGGTGCAGGTTCCTTAGGACGTGGGATGCTGATGTTCGTTTCATTGTTCGCTTGGATATTAAAGGTCTTCAGGGTCTCTGAAGCGACCAAGATAGAATCCAATTTGCTGTTCAACTGACTGTATTTAGGCAGGAGGTCTTCCAGCTTGCGACCATGGTAATTTTTATCACTAAATGTTTTGGACTCCTCACTTCGTACTTTGATCAATGAATCGACCGCCGACTTTAAGGTTATCAGTTTAGAACGGTAGGAATTATAGTCATTGATATTATAGGTAATGGAGAATAACCTGAAATGGTCTTCTGCCTCGCTGAATATGGTCAGTAATTCTGTAAAGTTATTTTGGTCACTGTTTACAGAAGTGTAAATATTCTGGATTTTGTTCTGTATGCTCTTGTACTGTATATAGGAGAAGATAAAAAAGACAACAAAAGTGATGAACAATACAATTATTGAACTCAACAGGATATTTCTGACGTTCTGGTTCCGCTTGTTCCGCTTTTGTAAATCCTTGTCTTCCATCGGTAAGTTTTTCCGGTCTAATCGTTGATCTGAGCTAACAAAATACTCAATACGATTACAATAATAATAAATTTATAATAAATTAAATTTTGTTTGGTTTAAATGAGTTGTATACTCGCGGCTTAACAATTTTAATGCTTTGCTTTGAAAGCGCAATACTGGCATTTAATTCGAAACCTATGATCAAGATCAGGGCGTTGATGTACATCCAGATCATCACGACGATCAATGTTCCGATAGAACCGTATAATTTGTTGTACGCACCGAAGTTATTGATATAGAAGGTAAAAAATGAAAAAGACAACATGGCCAATATCGTAGCCAAGGTTGCACCGGGCGTAAATAGCTTCCATTTTTTTGTCGAACTTGGTCCAAACTTATAAATAAGGCTCACTGTAAAAAAATAGATACCAAATAAAATAATCCATTGTGCAACTTTAATGGCAAATGCCCAAAACCATTTCAGGTCATAATCGATATGGGTTTTCAGGTAATTGATCAGGTAGTTTGAACCGGCATAAAGTGCAATTCCTACGGCAAGGGCCAATACGATGGCAAGGGATAGGGCTAGGGCTACAATTCGTCTTTGAAACCAAGTTCTGGACTCTTTGGATAAGGATGCTTTATTAAAGCTCATCATCAATGTCGTCATACCATTGGTCGCAAAAAATGTACAGAGTACAAAACCGGCAGATAACAAGCCACTGTTCTGTCTCTTGATGATATCTTCTAAGGTAGTTTCCAGGATTTCGTATGCATTGTTTGGCAGAGCCAACTGGATCAGTTCCATCAATTGTTCCTGAAAATTGTCCACAGGAATGTAAGGGATCAGCGTAAAAAGGAAAATGATTCCAGGAAATACCGCCAACATAAAGTTGTAGGCTAGGGAAGAGGCTTTATTGATGATGGATTCCCGAGCGATCTCCTGAAAGAAAAATACCATGACAGTATAGAGCGGTAATTTTCCAAATCCCGGTAAGGTGGCTGATTTGGTCCACTCGATAAATCTGTCATACGGCTTAACGTACAGAAGATGTTGGTGAATTTTTTTCATTATTCTCCAAAAAATGGAGCCATCTTATCCATGAAAATCTGTGGAGGTTTGCAAGGCCTGTTTCGTTCCATATCAACAAATACCAGTTGGGTAGAACCTGTATTCAACAGCTCTCCAGATTCATTAAACAGCTCATATTCAAATTTAATCCTTATTCCTGGTTTTTCTCTAATATAAATATTTATGGTTACTAAATCATCATATTTCGCTGCTTTGTTGAATTTGCAGCTCAATTCGATCACAGGCAACATCACGCCCATTTCCTCGAGCTGTTTATAGGAAATCCCCGTGCTCCTTAACATTTCGGTACGGGCAACTTCATAATAGGTCGCATAGTTTCCATAATAGACATAACCCATATTGTCTGTCTCTGCGTAACGAACCCTGATCTGATGCTGATAATGAAACATACTATTTCTTGATATTTCTGGCGTCTAAAGCTTTTTGGAATTTACGCGCATTGATCAAATGTTCAGCAACTGTTTCCGCATATAAATGGTATCCTGAAAAATCATCCTTCGCACACATATAGATATAGGGGTGATGGTCATAATTCAATACCGCATCGATAGAGGCGATACTTGGCATCATGATCGGTCCCGGAGGAAGGCCTTTGAAACGATAAGTGTTATATGGATTGTCAATGGTCAGGTGCCTGTTCAATACCCTACGGATAGTAAAGTCATTATTGGCAAAGATCACCGTAGGATCCGCCTGCAATAGCATCCCTTTCTTCAATCTATTGATATAAAGACCTGCAATTTTTGGCATTTCATCCACATGCAGGGCTTCACCTTTTACAATAGAAGCTAAGGTGCTCACCTCTTGTATGGTCATTCCCAAAGAATCTGCCTTTGCTTTCCGCTCAGCATTCCAGAACTTCTCATATTCCTTCGAAAAACGATCGATGATCTCCTCAGGCTTGGTGTTCCAATAGATTTCATACGTATTTGGAATGAACATGCTGAAGAAATTCTCTTTATTGAAACCATATCTCTCTGCTAACTTCTCATCATTCAGCAGATTGATGAAAGTCAGGGAATCCGCTTCAAAATCTCTACCCAGCAATCCAGCAAAATCCTGTCTCAATCGTATATTCTGAAACCTGAACTTTACAGCATCCTGATAACCGCCACGCAAGTTCCCGATCAATCGGCGATTGCTCATATCTTTCGATATTTTGTAGCGGCCCGCCTTAATGCCGGTGCTTTCCAGATCCATAGCTTTCGCCACATACTTGAAATAGGTTGGGTTTTTTACAATACCTTCCGACTCGATCCTGGAGATCACACTCGCATAAGGTTCATCGGTTTTTACGTAGAAGTAATCCTTATCGCTGGCAATACTTGGTGCCATAAACGCCTGATATCCTACCCATCCAGCGACCAATACTATCAATAAGATAATGATAAGTACAATCCCTAATCCTTTTCTTTTATTTCTGTTCTCAGCCATGTTATGGGTTTTGTGGAATAGTAGGTGTTGGAGTTGGTTCTGCCGGTTTACCTAAGGTAACATGGATGGCATTGCCAATGGAAATAATCTTCGCACTCGTATCTGGGTTTTGTTTTACGACCACTGATCCTAAAGTATCATTTGAGTTCCCATCAAAAGAAACAGAACCCAAGGTCAAGCCTTTTCCTGCCAGTGCAAATTTGGCCTCAGTCAGGTTCAATCCAATCAATACAGGGATTTCAACCTCATCGTCTCCGCGACCATTACCTAAGATCAAGCTGATTTTGGATCCTTTAGGAACCATACGTCCCGGTCGGATCGGTTGGCCGGCAAATTTTACATCCAATACCACATCTCTAGCGATGTCATTCCTATAGACGGTATCCGCAATCTTTAAAGAATGGTTCTTTAAGATAGCAGATGCCTCGATAAATGTTTTATCAATAACTTCTGGGAAGGCAATTTCAGGTGCAGACTGGGTAATGATGGTCAAATAAATCGTACGACCACCTTTTACATGCGTCTTAGGGTCAGGATCCTGGTCGATCACCAATCCTGGTTTCGCATCCATTTGGTAGATGGAATCGATTTCCACCTCTAATCCTGCCTTGTCCAATACGTTCAAAGCTTCACTGATGTTCAAGCCTTTCAATAGAGGAACCTCTTGAGAATCACCATGCTTAGTGTAGATCTTTAATCCGAAATAAACTAAAATAAAAAGAATGACAATGAAAATGAGCCCTGCAATTAAGTTTTTCCTGAAAGCACTCGTTCTCAAGTATAAAAAGAACTTCGACATCTATTAATGTGTTTTTTTTGAATATCCTATTAACAATATTAATTCCAATTTTACAAATTCCCGCAAATACTGCTAATATAAAGGCAAAAATATTCGTTTTTCCTCGTATCTCAAATTATATTTGCTTCTCGATTATTACATATGAAAACTAAAGTAGCATTAATTACGGGTGGTTATACTGGAGAGGCTGAAATTTCCTATAAAAGTTCAGCGTTTGTTTATTCCCAAATCGATAAAGAAAAATACGATGTGTATCTTATTGATATTACATTGCATAGCTGGGCCTATACGGATGAGAACGGCCAAAAACACGAAATTGATCGTCAAGATTTCTCTTTGAACATAAATAACGAAAAGCTACGTTTTGACGTGGCCTTTATCATTTTGCACGGTAGCCCGGGCGAGGATGGAAGGTTACAAGGTTATTTAGATATGGTTGGATTGCCTTATACTTCTTGTGGCGCTTTGACCTCATCCTTGACCATGAACAAGGGTTATACCAAGGCTATTATCCAGGACATTGCAGAATTGAACGTCGCAAAATCGGTTCTTTTATTTGATATCGACAGACCAAAGGCATTCGACCTGGTCAAAGAAAAATTAACTCTTCCCTTATTTGTAAAACCAAATGCTGGAGGTAGCAGTATCGGAATGAACAAGGTCAATACTTGGGAGGAACTTCCTAAGGCCTTAGATGAAGCATATGATGCAGAAGGAACCGGTATGCAAGTTTTGGTCGAAGAGTTTGTTAAAGGTAGAGAATTCTCCCAAGGGATCTTTAGGGACTCCAAAGGAGAGCTTCAGGTGCTTCCGGCAACAGAGGTGATCACGACCAGGGAATTCTTTGACTTTGAAGCCAAATACACACCAGGGTTGACCCAAGAGATCACACCTGCCGACCTTAACAAAGAACAAAAGGATAGGGCAGATGCCATTATCCGTGAAGTTTATGTCCGATTGAATTGTAAAGGTATGGTCCGTGTGGATTTCTTTATCCAAAATGACACCGATAAATTCTATTTTATTGAGATCAATACCATTCCTGGTCAAACTGCACAAAGCTTTATTCCGCAACAGGTCCGAGCAGATGGCCGTACAGAAACCGCTTTCTATTCCGAATTGATCGAGGCAGCGAATAACGATATTTAAAAGATAATTAACATAAGAAAGGCAATGAACTAATATTCTTTGCCTTTCTTTATGGTTCACCACCAATATTATTCCTGGCCTAAAAAATCCCTCCTGCTTACTTCCGTTTCCTCTTTTTCTTCTTGTCACTTTCTCTTGGTCTCATTCGGGTCTCATTCGAGAATGATTCGAGTAATTAAGGTATACTGGTTTAGACATTTTGCGAAAATTCCGAATATGTCTCGAATAAGGTCAATTGCAAATCCACAAAAAAAATGGATTTAGAACAGCAGCCTATGTTACAAATAAAAAGAAAAGGCCATATCTGTGGAGATATGACCTTAAAATTTATGTTTATTTAACTTACTGCAGCTGGTTGAACAATAGCTTGAAAGTTCCATGAGTTTGCGCGCGGAAATTAATGTCATTTCCAAAAGATACCAGTTTACCTTTGCCTACTGGCGCTTCAAATGCAATAACTCCATCCTTCAAATATTTCTGTCCCCATGACCACCCACTCTTTAGGACCTTCTCCGAATCAAACCACATCAATGGTTTGATATTGGTATTTTTGATCTTATACAAGTTGTCGTTGCTGTAATATATATCTATTTCATCATTATAGCCCCAAGTGCTGGCAGATCCTTTTGCAACTTTTGCTGTCAAAACAGATCCAGGGGTATAAAACTCAGTTCTCTTTAAAGCCTTGTGTTGGGCATCTACCAAATGGTTTTCTACACCTAATTCCAAATGTTCAGCCAAATCAGAACTGCTTCCGATCGTTACGATTTTACCTCCGTTTTCCAAGAATGATTTCAATACAGGTATTGATTTCTGTTCGGTCAAGCGACCCCATCTTTCTTTAAATGGAGAAGGGATATTTTCTGGAGCCTCTGCTGGCATACGTCCATAGTAGGAAGATGCATTTGGATTGCTATTGAACCTAGGAATAGAATTTCCAGGGAAGATAATGACATCATATTTTGCATTCAGGTTACCCTTGTCGATATCTGGTGCATAGATGACCTCAAAATTATAGTGATATTTTTCCATCAGGAACCTCAACCATCCGGAAGGCATGCTCCCGCCATAAGTATCCCATAGCGCTATTCGTAGAGGTTTGATCTTCTTGTTTTGTTTTGGTAAGCTATTGCTGGCCTCCGCAGGGAAGATCAATTTCACGTTCGCATTGTTTTCAACATAGATATCCCCATTTGATTCATCTCGCCACACATTCTTTCCTTGTTTAAGCAAGTCATTGCTTACGCGGAAGGATTCGTTGATTGTTGCGGGAAGTCTTAGGTATTTACCTTTAGGTTTTGCAAGTTCTGCCAATTGGATGACCTTTCCGTTCGTCAAATATTGGAATGGACCATTGAAGTCCTCAAGGATACGGTCGAATTTTACATCCATCAGGTAAGCCAATGTCCAGCCTGCAGCATCATAAGGCGGAATTGGAGGGCCTCCTGGATATTGAAAATCATCAGGGTGATCTTGCGGCTCGAACATATCTAAGATATGTGGACGGAAAGCTTGGTCAGTCTTGATGATATAGGAATCCTTTGCATATTTCTTGCCGTTTACAGTGAAGTCCGCTGTTGCCTGTTGGATATCGATACCATTTTGGATCAATGCATTCACGAAATCAGTAGCTTTTACAAAATCAGCCTGATCCGCAGGGATAATAAATCCGCGAGGGTCACGAAGGGATTTGTTCTCGAAGAGGCTGCCCAATAATTTTCTTTCTGCTTCGCGGTTGTTCTCGATTTTAGGGTCCTTTCTCTTGGCTTGTTGAAAGGCTGTATCGATTACAGCTACCTTGCTAGGTGAAAGTGGCCAGAAGTCTTTAGAACCTCGCTCTATGGAGTTCTTGCCCATCCTGAACATGTTGTACAGGACTTCATCCTTATAGCGGCTGGCATAGTTCAAGACTGCGTAGTTTAAGGATACGGAATAATCAATTGATTGTTGGAAATGCCATACCTGCGGAATCACCGGGTTTTGGGTGTCATTATTCGGAATCAAGCGGTTTGGAACAAGTGGGATCTCGAATGGAGTTGGGTTGCCGATCATTTCGGTCAACAGTCCCATCATGTTGTGGAAATAGGTGGTCGTTCTCAGGCCACCATTATACCAGGTCGAGAATACCGAACCGTCTTTTGCCGTATATCCGGGTTTGCCTTCGGCATTCAACCTAGAAGACATTGCGGCTCCCAAGGCATCGATTCCAGACATTAAGATTGGGTCAAATACATAATTGAACGGATCTCTATAGGGTGCGCCTGCTACCACGGCACCTGCTGGTGCAGTTTGGTGGTGGTTGTACATAATCTGAGGGATCCATTCAACAAACAGCTGTCTAGCCATGTTTTGGGATTCCTTGAGGTTCAGCATAAAAAAGTCGCGGTTATTATCATGTCCTGCATATTTCTGGTAAAGGACAGGGACATAGTTGCCCGATCTTTTTTCAGGAGTTTTTTCACGCATGTACCAGTTAGAGATCAACTCTTGCCCATCTGGATTGGCATGCACCATGAGGACAATGCTGTTCTCCAGGATGTTCTTCGTTTCAAGGTCGTTGGATGAAGCCAGCAGGTAGGCAGTTTGGATAAGCTGGTGTGTTCCTACCACTTCATTGGAGTGAAGGCCACCATCAATCCAAACGATGCTCTTGCCTTTTTGGGCCAGTGCACTAGCTTCCTCTTCAGACAGTTCCGCATGGGCAAGTTTTGTCGAGATGTTCTTGAATTCTTCCAGATTTTTTAAGTTTTCCGGAGAACTGATGATCAGCATACATTGGTCACGGCCTTCTTCGGTCTTGCCGATGACCGTGTATAACAATCGATCAGATTGTTGGTCCAATTTTTTGAAATACTGTTCAGTTTCAGTAAATGTTGCCAATTGGTAGTCATCACCAATCTGGAATCCAAAGTGCTCTTTCGGACTGGTTATTTGTTGGGCAAATACCATCTGAATAAAAGCAAAGGAAAACATCAGTAACCGGATGAGGTTCATTGAGTTCTTCATAATTTTATTAGGTAATAATTTATAGGTTAAAGATAAGAATCGCTTGCAGATTCATTGGAGAAAGATCGATCTAATGCAGGACCTTCACAATAATATTACAGTCTAGAGCTTTTGCAATCTTATCCGGTTGGTCCTGTCAAAGGGGTGGATTTTAATGTCGAATACTCGTTTTTGTTTAAATCGAGAAAACGATTTTTATTCTCTTGGAATTTGTATATTTGAGATGATGACATTTAGTAGCATATGATTTTAGTTGCAGATAGCGGATCCTCACGATCAGATTGGATGCTCCATCTTCCAGATAGCAAACCATTACGTTTCAGTACCAAAGGTTTAAATCCTTTCTTCGTAAGCGAGAAGGAGATTGCGGCAATTTTGACTGAGGTTCCCGAAATTATCCCATATATAAAAGAAGTTCATGAGGTCTATTTTTTTGGAGCAGGTTGTTCTACTCCTGACCGCCGTGAATTAGTATCCAATGCCCTGACCCAAATTTTTCCATCCTCCTTTATTTCTGTTGAAAGCGACCTGTTAGGGTCTGCCTATGCAACCTTTGGAGCTGGAAAAGGATTGATTTCCAATCTTGGAACTGGTTCTGATATCAGTTTCTATGATGGGGAGAAACTGTCGGCAAGTTTGCATGGTAATGGCTATGTGCTTGGGGATGAGGGTTCTGGTGCCTGGTTTGGAAAACAGTTGATTACTGCCTATCTCTATGAGACCATGCCAAGGGATTTGGCAAGGATCTTTAAGGAGACGCATCACATCACAAAAGATATCATCATCAAGAATGTGTATCAAAGGGATAGACCCAATGCCTATTTGGCATCTTTTGCCGAATTTATGGGACAGAATAGACAACATCCCTATATCGATAATCTCCTGAGAAATGGTTTTGACGAATTTGTAAGGACCAATATCATGACATACCCGAACTTTTGGGAATTTGAATGTCATTTTGTTGGGAGAATTGCCTATTATTTTGATATTCACCTAAGAGAGGTATGTTCTTTGCATGGTGTTCGTGTGGGCAAGATATTGAGTAGCCCAATTGAAGAGCTGTTCCATTATGTAGTGGACAGAGAGCTGAATGTTCAACTTTAAAAATATATAGATTATGATCATGGCCATGATAATGTTTTATACTATGCTGTTCCAACAGCCTACCGTATATGACTTTTCTTTCACATCCATTGATGGAAAGAAAGTAGATCTCGCTGATTTCAAAGGAAAACAACTTTTGATAGTCAACACCGCTTCTAAATGTGGGTTCACGAAGCAGTATAAAGAGCTTCAGGAGCTACATGAACAATATGGAGATAAACTGGTGGTTATCGGGTTCCCTTCTGATAATTTTGGAAACCAGGAATACGGAGACAATAAAAAGATCGCTGAGTTCTGTGAAAAGAATTTTGGGGTGAACTTCATCCTTTCTGAAAAGGTAGATGTAAAAGGTGATAAGCAAACTGCCTTATTCAAATACCTAACAGAAACCGAAAATCCAGACTTCAAAGGTGATATCAATTGGAACTTCGAGAAATTTCTGATCGGAAAAGATGGTAAACTAGCACACCGATACCGTTCGAAAGTTACACCACTTGATAAGGTGATAACATCACAAATCTTATAAAAACAAAAAGACGCTCCAAGGCGTCTTTTTTGTTTTTATAAGATTTAGACACAAGACATTAGACATCAGACAAAAGAACTTTCTGACGGGTTATCTTGGCTCAACTTATGGCAGAGATGGAGAATATTTGATGAAAATGAGAAAAGTATAAAAACGGTCAACCCTATTTAGGGATGGACAATTGTCTTATGTCTATTGTCTTATGTCTAATTCCTATCTAATCCAAAATAGCAAGACCTACATCTAGGTTCATAGCTTTCTTTTTCACCGAGAAGGACACGGGATTCATTTTGTTGGAGACGGTAGGAGTAGTTAGCCGGAGCGCCGCATTTAACACAGACAGCATGGACTTTGGTTACATCTTCGGCAATGGCCATCAGGCTAGGTATGGGTCCGAAGGGTTTCCCTAGATAATCCATGTCCAGCCCTGCAACGATCACTCGGATACCACGGTTTGCTAATTCTACACAGACGTTAGGGAGTTCCTCATCAAAGAATTGGGCTTCATCGATTCCTACTACCTTGGTATCGGCACTTAAGAGCAGGATGGCTGAAGAATGCGATACTGGCGTGGATGGAATGGAGTTGCTATCATGGGAAACGACTTCATTTATGCCATAACGCACATCGATTTCAGGTTTGAAAATTTCTACTGGAAGTTTAGCAAATTGAGCCCTTTTCATCCGACGGATCAGTTCCTCCGTTTTGCCAGAAAACATAGACCCACAGATCACTTCGATACTACCAATGGGACCTCTTCTGTTGGGGAAATTATGTTCAGAAAACAACATCATTTTGATAAAACTTTATTCTAAAAACCTGATTTCAGAAGTTTCATATAATATGAAATTCTTAGCTAATATAGCTTACGAATATCGAAATTTAATCTTATTTTTGGTTTAAGGAGATAGGATAAAAGCGTAAACGAGGTGTCAATCAGTTTGTTTATTTTTTTATATCACATTTAATAATAGAATTAATTTCAATCTATACACATAAAACATGGCTTATTCAGATCAGGATATTTTAGGGAAAATTGGGGATCTTTTGGTAGAAATCAATGAGCATTATGCAGGGCTAGACAAGAAGAATCTAGCAGGCAAAAAAGCAGATATATTGTTGTTGGCTGCTCAGGCGAAATACTTGGCAGCACATATCGAAGCCTTAGCATCGCTACAGACTCAACCGACTCATTTATTGGCTTCTGCGAGTGCAGGGATAGTGCAGGAAGAGGAAAAAACCTTTACGCCAGCGATCGAACACGAGGAGCATGAGGCTGATGAGCAACCGGTGGAAGAAGAGATCCAAGAAGTTGAAGCCGTAGAACCTGAAACTGAAAGGAAACCTTTTGTCGAGGAATATGATGAAGAGGAACCGGAATCGACCACTTATGCAGAGGAATCGAACGAGGAAAACCAGGAAATAATAGAAGATGAGGAAGAGGAATTGGTAGAAGATCCAAAAGAGGCTGAGGCTAGGGAAGAAGAGAAGGAAGAAGCTGAACCCGTTGAAGAAGTATCTGATTTCAAAAATTTCAATATATCATCCAATCCTGTCCATACCGCCTCTTCAGGTTATACTTCAGTAGCATCTGCAGATGAAGCTGAAGAAGATAAAAAGAATGTCGAGGAGCAAAACAGGGAGGAAGTGAAAGCTGATGCTGAACCTACCGTTAACGAGGTCGTAATCGAAGAGAAGGAAATCGAGATTGAGGAAGATAAACCGGAAGAGGTCGTTTCCTTGAATGATTTGGCAAAACAGGCGGAAGTTAAACCTAGCCGTCCATTGACATTGAACGAATTGATCCAGCAACAAAAAAAGGCTGGATTGACCAATGCAAATCAGTTCAATACTTCCCAAGATAAAAGTAGTGACCGCATTGCAGACCTTAAGGTTGCAGTGAGCCTAAATGATAAACTCCTGTTTATTAAAGACCTGTTCAATGGCTATAGCTTAGCTTATTCTGAAGCGATTGAACTCCTGAACAGATTTGACAATTTTGCAGAAGCAGATGCCTTTTTGCAGTCTAACTATTCGCTGAAGAATAACTGGGCTTCAAAACCACAGACTGTGGATAAGCTTTATGCTATCTTAAGAAAGAAATATATATAATTTCAGTTCGAATAAAAAAGGTCGCTTCTAATTCAAGAAGCGACCTTTTTTATGGAGTTTTCAGAATAAAAGATCAAATTTGATCCAATGGTTTCCTTCATGTCCATATACAAAATATTTTGATTGGATAATTTCAGCGAATATTTCTGTATCCAATAAAAAGTCTCCTTTGCGTTTTCCAAAACCAGGCTTTTGAATAATAAAGACATTGTTGTTTTTAACGGCTTTATAGTCGCTGTATTGCTCGTTCAATAAATCTGGCAGTGTTCCTAGGAAAGCAGGATTGTCGTTGATAAAGATCAGGATTTCGGTGTTTTCAGGCTCTTTTACCAAGGGGTTGTTCTGAGCTCCAGCGATTTCGCTCAGTTCTTCGATATAAGTTGGGTCTGTGGTAGGTTTTGAAAGGTCCACAATTTCGACCATCGGTCGGTTTTCAATATGGATGAACTTTAATTTATGGATAATGATATTGATTTCTTCTTCAAGTTGCTCGAATTTTTCGGGCTCAGACTCTTGTAATTCGTTTGCTATTGCGGAATAGTGTTTTAGTTGAATCATTATGATAGACAATTATCCTACAAAGGTAAACAAGCTGCTCAAAAGAGCCAAGCAATTGTCGAGATTCATAAATAATTTGTAATTTGGGGTTTAAAATTTAAGGAGTATTTATGTTTGATAAGTTATTTGAAGCACAGCAAAAGGCACAGGAGATCAAGGCAAGATTGGATCATATTTCCGTATCGGGAGAAGCAGAGGGCGGCAAGGTCCGTGTAATATCCACGGCGAATAAGGAGATCAAAGAAATTCAGATCGACCCTGAATTCTTTAAGGATGCAGAAAAAGAGGAAATCGAAGAGCTAATGGTTGTTGCCTTGAATAAGGCTTTGGTTCAGGCTGAAAGTATCAGTCAAACTGAAATGCAAGCAGCCTCACAGGACCTATTAGGTGGATTAGGAGGTTTAGGCAACTTATTTGGTAAATAATAAAAGAGAAATGAAAGCAACATATTACGGACAGTCATGTGTGGAGTTTGATTTTGATGGGACCAAGGTTTTGATGGATCCATTCATCAGTTATAATCCTTTGGCGAAGGCTGTGGATATCGGTAAGATCAATCCTGATTACATTTTCCTGAGCCATGGCCATCAAGACCATGTGGCCGACATGTTCAGTATCCAACAACAAAGTGGGGCCACTGTTGCAACCATTGTAGAAACAGCTGCATGGGTGAGAAAACAAGGGGTACCCGATGATAAAGTAATCGAATATAATCTGGGTGGAACCTTGAACCTTCCTTTTGGGAAGGTGAAGATGGTTTATGCCGCACATAGCAATAGCACTCCAGATGGTGCTTATGCAGGTTTTCCGGTAGGTTATGTGTTCTTTTTGAAAGACAAAACCATTTATTTTGCTGGAGATACTGCGTTGACCATGGAAATGAAGTTATTGGAACGCCATAAGATTGATTGGGCCTTGTTGCCTATTGGTGGCCATTATACCATGGATGTGGATGATGCCGTGATTGCAGCTGAATTTGTGAACTGCAATAATGTGATCGGAATACATTATGATTCTTTTCCTCCAATTACGATTAATCATGAGGAAGCAAAGAAGAAGTTTAACGAGTCAGAGGTGTACTTGGCCTTGCCAAAGATCGGTGAGTCGGTAGAGCTCTAAAAGAGATATATCAAAAGAAAAGCCCAATTGCTAGCAATTGGGCTTTTTTATGTTCAGGCTGCTATAGGTTAAGCAACGCTTTTTGATCTGTTGATGTGGAACTGTACCAAATCGTCAATAGGAGAACGCAAGATTTTTCCAACTTTCATTCCATATTGAGTAGCTTTTTCTTCCAGTACGTTTCTGAAGTTGTAACCTACAGAACCGATACAGTTGAAAGTGTAAGATTGGTAATCAGGGTATTTGCTCACAAGGTTGTTGAAGAAAGCTTCGAAAGCATCGTCAACGATTTTGCGAGTGTATTCAATATTTACATTATTGTCGTATACAAATTTACTGAAGCTAGCGCAGAAACGGTTAGCTAAAGGTTTTGTGTATACGTTGTCCATGATTTCATCAGGAGTAAGTTTGTAAGTATTAAAGAATGCCTCAGCAACATCTTTAGGCATTAGACCTCTGATAAAATCTACCAAAAGTTTCTTACCGATGAAACTACCAGATCCTTCGTCACCTAGGATGTAGGCAGCTGAATCAATATTGTGAGTTATGTCTTTTCCGTCGTATATACAAGTGTTAGTACCCGTTCCAAGGATTGCAGCAAAACCAGGGTTAGTACCTAATAAAGCGCGTGCAGCAGCTAATAAGTCGTGACCAACCTCAACTTTAGAATTTGGGAACACTGCCTGGATCGCATCTTCGACAATTTTTGCCTTCTCTTCATTGTGTACACCAGCACCATAATAATTTACCTCGCTGATTTTTTCAAATGGAATATCTTGAGGTAGTCCTTTTTTAAGGGATGCAATAATGTATTCGCTATCTACAAAATATGGGTTATAACCCTCGGTGTTGAAGTAAATCTTCTTGTTGTTATCATCTAGCAAACACCAGTTTGTTTTTGTAGACCCTCCATCTGCAATTATTATCATTATTTATAAATTTAGTTTTAAAGTAACTTGTTTTTTCGTTTTACAATGGTATTGTTCTAAGTTTAAATCCCAAAATACGGTATTTATTAATAAAAATAAGAATTTTTATTTGATATATTGAAATAATTTAGGAAGGTTAGGGCCTTGATTAAAAATAAAAACCTTATAACTGCTTGGTTATAAGGTTTTTAAAATTATTTTAGCGCGAAAAATACTTAGTGTATTTTTTACAATTAGTTTAGCATTAGTGAGCTCCTTCGGCCTCAATTTCGTCAATTGCAATTCCTTGTTTAGACAAGAATTTGCGAACCAGTACCGCAAAGACGATGATGTAGATAAAACCAACCGCTGGAACAATGTAAGAGTTGTGAATACCAATGATATCCGAAAGCTTTCCTTGGATAGGAGGGATGATACCACCACCTAAAATCATCATCACCAAGAATGCCGAACCTTGTTCGGTGTATTTTCCTAATCCTACGATGGAAAGACTAAAGATGGAACCCCACATGATAGAACAAGCTAAACCTCCAGCTAGGAAGGAGTAGATTGCTACCGTGCCTGATGTCATCAAACCAACGATCATGGCCAATAGCCCGAAAGTTCCGAAAATGATCAAGGTACGGACAGGTTTTTCTTTACTCAAGAAGAATGCAGCGATCTGTAATGCCACACAGATAATGAAATAGTATAGAACGGACATGTCGAATCCAGCAAGTGAATTCACACCGATAATAATGGTGAAAGCTATGACAGGAACGATAATAGTAAGTAATTTTTTCTTAGATTTTGTCAAGTTGAACGCTGTAATCGCGCCTGCCCATCGACCGATCATCATACCGCCCCAGTACATGGAAACGTATGGAGTAATCTGCGAAGATTGCAGGTTGCCGAATTCTTCCAAAGTCAAAAGTTCACCTAGGTTACTACCGATAGCAACTTCAATCCCTACATAGATAAATAAGGCCAACATACCCAAAACCAATTGTGGATATTTCATGGCTCCCCAACCTTCAGGATTTTTCTTGGCACTATTATAAGAGAACAGAAGACCGAAAACAATTACGGCCAAAGCACCCAGTAACCATAGCATACGTTTGATTTCCAAACCATGTGAAAGGTCTTTAATCTGTGCTAAAAGCTCTTGGTTATTGTTGTTAGCCGCTTGTTCCTTTAGGTCTAGGATATGAAGGGCAGTGTCAGATTTGTAACTGGTAAATACAGGGATAAAAGCACATAGCAACAAAATGGTCATAATGATCAATGTTGTCCTCGCCTTGTTAGCGGGTTCCATCTGTTCCAGGTTGAAACCTGCCGGAACTTTCTTAGAGAAATGGAATAAACCAGCTGCCAATACGAAAAGAAGACCCACACCTATATAAAGGTATACGACTTTGTTTAGGGGAAGGTTAGCGATTTCAGCATCGGAAATGGTTTCGAAGGTACCAAATAGTGCAAATCCAACGATCAATGGTCCGATAGTGGTACCGAAAGAGTTGATACCGCCCCCCAGGTTCACCCGAGATGCCCCAGTTTTAGGGTCGCCCAATAGCACTGCAAATGGGTTTGCTGCGGTTTGCTGCAAGGAGAAACCTAATGCAACAATAAATAGACCTATTAACATTCCCGTGTACACATTGACTTCTACAGCGACGATCATTGCTGCGGCACCTAATGCCGAGAACAAAAGGCCATAGACTATACTTCGCTTGTAGCCCCATTTTCCTACGAGGTCTTTTCCAGAAATGGTTCCGAAAATAAAGAGAAGAAGAGCGCCAATGTAGTAGGCCGAGTAAAAAGCAAAATCAATAAGTTGAGATTGAAATTGATCTAAGTGAAAGTAATTTTTACAGAACGGAATAAATACACTGTTTCCAGCTGCGATAAATCCCCAGAAAAAAAACACCACGATTAAGGTGTAAAGAGCTGGGTAATTGGTGTTTGTTTGTTGGTTATTCATAAAAAAAATGTCTAACTTTATGATTTAATCGTACAAATAAAGAACTTTTTTTTGATTTCTAAAGTTTTTCGGCAGCTGCTAAAACATTTTACTGCTACTTAACGTTATATAATAAACTATAAATAAAAAAAAGTGCTGATTTTCTTTTGAAATTACAATAGTTCTTTTTTTCTTTGTGGCGGTTCTTAATTTATCTTTCGGGACGCTAGTATAAAATCTCTATAAAAGATTTAGTTACCCAATAAGACATATGAAATTTATGTATTAGCTGAGAGATATATTTCAAAAAAAGTAAAAATCCTTAAAAATCATATTTTAATATTAATGGATATTAATGAATTGAATACGAAGCTCGTGTCTGAATTGCGCGAGATTGCGAAAGTTCTAGGCATTGTTGATGCTGAAAAGCTTAGAAAACAAGAGTTAATTGATCGTATTTCTGAAATAGCCAAAGAGTCTCAGCAAGAGCAAACTGTAGAAGTTTCTGATGCTGATTCGGATAAAGCCAATGCAGAGCGAACAAGAAAAAGAGTGCGTACAGTGAAAGCTGCAGAACCTGTAGCAGTAGGTAGAAACAGAGTGGCAGCCGATGATGAGGAAACGAAAATGGATTTTGTTAGCAAACCAGCAGCAGAATCTACTCCCACAGAATCCACAACTACTCCTTCTCCTGAACCTTCTTCTAAAGCTTCCACTCCAACAGATTTTGACAACGTAATTATTAATGAAGGTGTATTGGAAATTATGGCCGATGGTTATGGTTTCTTAAGGTCTTCAGACTATAATTATTTGACATCTCCGGATGATATCTATGTTTCTCAATCACAGATCAAGTTATTTGGATTGAAAACTGGAGATAATGTAAGAGGATGTATCCGTCCTCCGAAAGAAGGCGAGAAATATTTTCCTTTGGTGAGAGTTGAGGCCATCAATGGTCAAGACCCAGCTGAAGTAAGAGACCGTGTTCCTTTTGATTATTTGACACCATTGTTCCCTGATGAGAAATTGAATTTGGATCTAGGTCCGAGCAACTACTCGACAAGGATTATGGATCTTTTCACTCCAATCGGTAAAGGACAACGTGGATTGATCGTTGCACAGCCTAAAACTGGTAAGACCAATTTATTGAAAGAGGTTGCCAATGCGATCGCCAAAAACCATCCTGAAGTTTACTTGATCATTTTATTGATCGATGAACGTCCAGAGGAGGTTACAGACATGGCAAGAAGCGTACGTGCAGAAGTTGTTTCATCGACTTTTGATGAGCCTGCTGACCGTCACGTGAAAATTGCCAACATCGTATTGGAAAAAGCAAAACGTATGGTAGAGTGTGGCCATGATGTGGTTATCTTATTGGATTCCATTACCAGGTTAGCACGTGCTTATAACACTGTTGCTCCAGCATCAGGAAAAATCCTTTCCGGTGGTGTGGATGCCAATGCACTTCATAAACCAAAACGTTTCTTCGGTGCAGCTAGAAATATCGAGAACGGTGGTTCATTGACGATTTTAGCTACAGCATTGACTGAAACAGGTTCTAAAATGGATGAGGTAATCTTTGAAGAATTCAAGGGTACAGGTAATATGGAGCTACAATTAGACCGTAAATTGTCTAACAAACGTATCTTCCCTGCCATCGATCTTACTGCATCTAGCACAAGACGTGATGACCTATTGGTTGACCGTGATGAATTGCAACGCCTATGGGTATTGAGAAACCACCTTGCCGACATGAACTCGCAAGAAGCAATGGAATTTTTGTTGACCCAAATGCGTGGAACTAAATCCAACGGAGAATTTTTAATTAGCATGAATGGCTAAAAAGCCATCATAAATTGATATTTTTAAGCCATCTTTGCGAAAAGATGGCTTTTTTTATGAAGAAATACATTCCAAATACGATCACTTCCCTAAACCTCTTTTCAGGTTGCATCGGTACTGTCATGGTCCTGAACCAAGAGTATATGTTGGCTTTTTACTGTGTATTAGCTTCGGGTATTTTTGACTTTTTCGATGGTATGTCAGCTAGAGCATTGCATGTCAAATCGTTGATTGGAAAGGAATTGGACTCCTTGGCTGATGTGATTAGTTTTGGGTTTTTACCGGGAGCCATAATCTTTACACTACTAAAAGATACCAGTTCGAATGAATACCTTCCTTATCTAGGTTTTATCATTACCGTATTTTCGGCTTTAAGATTGGCAAAATTCAATATTGATACGAGACAGAGCACGGATTTCATTGGTGTGAATACGCCAATGAATACCTTTTTTATAGTTTCCTTGCCTTTTATCCTCCAAGATTATCCTGCCTTAAAGAACACTTGGCTTTTATTGGGCATAGCTATCCTGACCAGTTTGCTATTGGTGTCGGAAATAAAATTATTCTCTATGAAACTGAGCAGTTTGAGTTGGGTTGTCAATAAATACAAATACCTTTTCCTTATTATCAGCGTCGTGTTATTGGTAATCTTGAAGTTTTTAGCTTTACCAATTATCTTGGTTCTTTATATTGTTTTTTCAAAAATACATTTTGCCTCCGAGAAAGAAATTAGTGAAGTTTAGTTTGATAATCTTCCAATTCAGCCATGGCTAAATGGAAATCCTTTTTGATGTTTTCAAATAGATCCAGGATGTCTGCCATCGGTTCTTCGCCGGCAGCTTTGTCCTCAAGATCCTGGAACTTCATCCTTAAATCCGTAGCACCTAGGTATTGCATGGTCGGCTTGATATGATGCGCTTTTGATTTGATGTCTGAATGGTCCTGAGATTCAATCGCGACTTCTAAAGCCTTAAAATCTTCTACTCCCTGACCAAGATATAAAGGGATCATCTGTTTGATGACCTCGATGTTGTTCATCATGTTCTCTTGGATAGAGGCGGGGTTAATAATGGAATAATGGTTCATGTTAGATTGTTTTTACATTCAGTTGATCGGTTGATTCTTCCAGCAATTCCTTGTTAGATTTCTTAAAAATAGGGTGGGAGTAGTCGGCAGCTATTTCTACGAGGGGTATCAGGGTAAAGTTTCTTTCTTGAATATATGGATGAGGGACTTGAAGGTCTTCGGTATGTATAATGTCTTCGTTATAGTATAGAATGTCAATATCGATGATCCTTGATCCCCAGCGTTGTCCACGGATCCTGCCCAAAAGAATTTCAATCTTCAAGATTTCATTCAAGACTTTATTTGCGGAGAAATCAGTCTCCAACAAGATCACCTGGTTTAAAAATACCGGTTGGTTTTCTACGCCCCAAGCTTCGGATTCATAAATTTTGGATTGCCGTGTGATTTTTCCAATTCTGTCTTCAATTTCAACCTTTGCGTCTTCTAGTTGTTTGTTGGGATTACCAATATTTGCCCCTAAAAGTAGGTAAACTTTATTCATGAGTTTAATATATGAATTGTTTTATGATAATCGGAATAATAGCTTAAATTTACGGACACTACTTAAATAAATTATATGAGATCATTTTTTAAATACGTACTTGCGACCATTACAGGTATTATTATCAGTAGTATATTAATGTTTTTTATCCTGATGGGGATCATTGGGATGATGATCAGTTCGGTGGGCAGTAAGAGTGAAACTGTAACAGCTAGCAACTCTGTTCTGTTAATCGACCTAAATCATGCAATCACAGAAAAAACAGAAGCAAATCCATTTGAAGGTCTGGATATCCCGGGCTATTCGGGGTCTAAATCCATTGGATTGAATGATATCGTTTCAAAGATAAAAGCAGCAAAAACAGACAATAACATCAAGGGAATCTATCTTAATGTGACAAGTGTAGGGACTGGCTTCGCAACGATGAAAGCCATTCGTGAGGCACTTTTGGACTTTAAGACTTCGGATAAGTTTATTGTAGCCTATAGTGACGTGATGAGCCAAAAAGGCTATTACCTGAACTCTGTGGCTAATGAGGTTTATTTGCATCCACAAGGGAACCTTGATTTCAGAGGGTTGGCTACTTCGGTCATGTTTTATAAAGAGGCATTGGATAAATTGGGAATCGATATGCAAGTCCTCAAAGTTGGAACTTATAAAAGTGCGGTTGAACCTTTTATCCTCAATAGTATGAGCGAGGCGAATAAGGAGCAGGTGAATTCTTATCTAAGCAGTATTTATGGTACTTTCCTGAACGATATTTCGGTTGTTAAAAAGATATCAACAGATAGCTTAAAAAGCATTGCAAACGGTTATTTGATCCGTGAAGCGGAAGATGCCAAGAAATATGGATTTGTTACAGATCTGTTGTACAAAGATCAAGTGATTTCTAAAATCAAGGACAAGTTGGGTATTGATGCGAAAAAAAATATTCCAGTAGTTTCCTTATTAGATTATAATAACAAAGCAAGTGCTGGCGAAGCAGGTGGCGATCGTATAGCTGTATTATATGCCTATGGAGAGATCATTGATGGTGAAGGTATAGAAGGACAGATTGGTGGAGATAAATTGTCTAGGGAATTACGGGAATTGAGACAGGATGATAAGGTTAAGGCTATTGTGATGCGCGTAAATTCTCCGGGAGGTTCTGCCTTGGCTTCGGAATCCATCTGGAGAGAGGTCGATCTAACAAAGAAAGTGAAACCTGTAGTAGTATCCATGGGTGATTATGCTGCTTCTGGAGGTTATTATATCTCGGCTGCTGCGGATTCTATCTTTGCCGATCCAACAACCCTAACAGGTTCAATTGGTGTATTCGGATTGATTCCAAGTTTCCAAAAATTATTCAATGATAAATTAGGCATCCATTTCGATGCGGTGAAGACTTCTAAGTTTGCTGATATGGATGTGGATATGGACAGACCATTGTCGGAAGAGGAAAAAGGAATCATTCAGGGTGGCGTTAATAAGATTTACCAAGTATTCCTGAAGCGTGTGGCTGATGGAAGGAAAATGCAAGTAGCAGATGTTGATAGCATTGGTCAAGGCCGAGTGTGGACCGGTGAACAAGCTGTGAAATTGAAATTGGTGGACCGTTTAGCGACCTTGGACCAAGCTATTCTTGCGGCTGCTAAGAAAGCAAAAATCGAGAATTATAGAGTTTCGGAGTATCCAAGAGCGAAAGATCCTTTTGCTTCGATATGGTCTACTTCGAGGGATAAAATAAAGATGTGGATGTTAGAAGATGAGATGGGGGACTACGTAAAATATTTGACGGAACTGAAAAGGATCAGTCAGCAATCGGGTGTGCAGGCTAGGGTTCCATATCTGGTAGAGATATATTAATAAAAAGCGCTGATTGAGAAATCAGCGCTTTTTTTGAATCATGGCAGTTCTTGCCAGCGCTCAGCCTTTTCATAAAAATAGAAATGGGCTTTTATAGGAAATGCATAAGGTATTACTACATAGATTTAGAATTATTGTAGAGATTTACAGATTGAAAAGAAAAATGAAAGTTTTTTATATCTTTAAACTCTAAAATCAACCGGAAATAAAAATAAAATGAAAACTATCGACGATTTAAATTTCAACGGGAAGAAAGCTTTAATAAGAGTTGATTTCAATGTTCCTTTAGATGAGAACTTCAACATTACTGATGACAACCGTATTCAAGGTGCGCTGCCTACTATTAAAAAGATCTCAAAAGACGGAGGTTCCGTTATTTTGATGTCCCACTTAGGAAGACCAAAAGAAGGACCTACCGACAAATATTCACTTAAACATATTGTAAAGCACTTATCTGAGGTATTAGGTGTTGATGTACAATTTGCAGATGACTGTATTGGTTCTGATGCTGTGGAGAAGGCAAAGAATTTGCAGGCAGGTCAGGTTTTATTGTTAGAGAACCTAAGATTCTACAAAGAAGAAGAAAAAGGAGACCGTGATTTTGCAAAGAAATTAGCTGAATTAGGTGATGTCTATGTTAATGATGCATTTGGTACTGCGCACAGAGCTCATGCTTCTACGGCTATTATTGCTGAATTTTTCCCTAACAACAAGTACTTTGGTTACTTAATGGCGAAGGAAATTGAAAATGCGGAGAAAGTATTGAATAAACCTGAACGTCCATTTACAGCTATTATGGGTGGAGCTAAGGTTTCTGATAAATTGGAATTGATTGAGGCCTTATTGGACAAAGTTGACAATTTGATCATTGGTGGTGGTATGGCTTATACCTTTGTAAAGGCGCGCGGTGGTGAAATTGGTCAATCTTTGGTTGAGCTAGATAAATTGGATTTGGCAAATGAATTAGTGAAAAAAGCGGATGAAAAAGGCGTGAACTTGGTTCTTCCAACTGATGCTCAGATTGCTGACCGTTTTGCAAATGATGCCAATGTTTATGATGGTCCTAATGATGAGATTCCTGCTGATAAGCAAGGTTTGGATATAGGTCCTGAGTCCTCTGAGCATTTTAAAGATGTGATCATGGCTTCAAATACCTTGTTGTGGAATGGTCCAATGGGTGTATTTGAGATGGATACTTTTGCTAAAGGTACTCGTGCGGTTGCAAATGCAGTTGTTGCAGCAACAGAGCGCGGTGCATTCTCATTGATCGGTGGTGGTGACTCAGCTGCTGCGGTATCTAAATTTGGAATGACAGAACATGTTAGCTATGTTAGTACTGGTGGTGGTGCTTTGTTAGAATACATGGAAGGTAAGACACTTCCTGGTGTTAAAGCTATTTTAGACTAATATTATCTATAAAATAAAGGAAGGGGAGCCATTTGGTTCCCCTTCCTTGTTTAATAGCTGTAGCTCAAGCTGAAGCTTGGCACAAACCGCTGCTTGGCACTAGCCTGATTGATATAGCTGAGTTTAGCTCCCACTCCAAAGTCTGGAAGTACATATTTGAACATATTGAAGTCTGCTGATAGGCCTATTCCGAATGAGGTAGGTTCGGCCTTGCTGTCCTGGATATTTTGATAGTCGGCAAAGAAATAACCATGGAAACGTTTGATATAAGCCAATTGCCCAATTGCCCAGTCGGGATAAGCAATCGGGAACCTGTAGTTCATCAAAAGGGTGTTTTCTACTTTCGGCGAATCGAAATGAGCATAGCCAGATACCATTGGAATATCATAGGTATCATTGTATCTTCCATCAGTTTTCTGGTAGGATAGCCTAGCCTGGAAGCCATGGTTCCTGAAGAAACCAGGAAAATAGAAATTGGTCCTGATGGCAAATAATGAGCCTTCTAACGTGTTTTCGAATGGTACATGACGGTAAAGAACATTGATATTCTGTCCCCATTTAGGGATCAGGTCCATTTGACTTCTTCTTTGATTACGGTTGAAATATGCCTGATAATTGAGAGGGAAGGCAATTTCATCATGAAATCCCCGCAGGGTATTTAAGCTTAAATCATATCGTTTTTGATAGGACGTACCTAGGTTAAAGCCGTAGTTATAGGTGGTTTTTCCTCTGTAAATGCTCAAGGGAATCTGCATGTCCAAGCTATAAACATGTTCCCTGAAGTCAAATCTTGTGTACTCATTTTCCGAGTTTTGCTTCTTAGCATAGCCGATTTGGCCCCTGTTTTTATAGGAAAAACTGAATTTCGGATAGTATTTCTGGTAGGTTAGCTCTGCTGAATAGACGCTTTTTTCCATGTCCAAATCGTATTCATAACCTAATTTTAGCTGAGAAGTATTGAGTAGATCATTGGCAATCCAGAAGATTCCAGGTCTATAATTGTCGAAACTTTCGAAGTTATTGCTGCTTATGCTTAGGCTGTGAAAGTTAAATAAATGACTAAGGCTATTGTATTTTTCTACTTGATAAGGCTGTGTTTCCTCGGGTTGTGGTCCTGCAAAACTAGCTTTTATCCTGTGGTCTGTCTGGGCCGGAACCTCAAAATTCGCTGTGATTTCCTGTCCTATCAGTTGTGCAGAGTCAAGGAAAGCTGCTTTATATCCGTTGAATTGATACTCGTTATAAAGTACGGAATGGTTGTTCCCGGGGCTTGGATGAAAGGCTCCGAATGGCGAATCTGAGATAATATATAGCTTCTTATCGTTGCTGGAATAGCGGTAAAGATTGTCGATTTTTTGAAATTGAGCTTTAAAAATAAGGTCATTTTCCAGGTAAATGGGACGTTGGAATTCTTGGTTTGACCAAGGAAACAGCTCCTTAAATTGCGAGGTTTCGAGGTCTATCTCAATGATATTTGTCCCTTTTGGACTGATGGCAATCGCTGAAATCTTTGTTTCATCTGCATTCAAGCGGGGCTGTTGGATAAGAAATCCTGCAGGAAAATCCATGATTTTTGAGGATTTCTTTGAAATTCGGTCGATATAGAAGAGGCTAGATAAGTTGTTTTGGTCCACTTGGACTGTATATACCTTTTGGGAATTATCGCTCAATATAGGGCTGTAAAATCGAGAATTTTTAGAAAGGTCCTTAATTTTTCCAGTTTTGAGATCCAAAATCCTAATAATATTATAGGTCTGTTTGCCAAATCTAGCATCCTTTCTGAGTTCATCCCATACCAGAAATTGGTCGTTCACATGAAAATATGGAGTGAGTTGGTACCCAATTTTGGTTATGATTTCTTCTTTATCTGCAGTTCTTTTTCTGATTTCTGGGATGAAAGCGGGTGATTGAACAAGGGTAAAAATTGCTTTTGAGGAGTTGGTTTGAGGAAGGAAATAGTGCGTGGGGTAGCGGTTGTTTTCCTTAAAAATAAGGTTAAAATTTCCTTCATTTTTTGAAGATTCCCATTCCTTTTTGAGTTCAGAAATTGTGGCGTCATAGAGTTTTTTGCTGTTCAGATTGCTGTACTTTTTCAGTGCTAAATTGAAGTTAAAAGGTCGCCATAGATTTGCTCTCATGTTGTCCATGATTTCTTCCTTTACCCCATAGCCAAAATGGTTGGTCAGATAGCTGTTCATGCTGTACCCGGTGAGGTAGTAGGAGGGGGTCAGATCTCGGAAAGACCCTAGTATATTTTTACTAAAAGAGTAGTCTTTTCCGGAGAGCAAATTGGTCCGAAGGGGCATGAACCAGGAGCTACTTCTGCCTCTACCTCCGGCAGAAAATTGAGTTTCTATGGAGACCGCGTCTCCCTCAAAGTACCAAGCCGGTAGGTGAAGACCATACAATGCGAAGGCCAATTGTTGGAAAAATGGACCTTGAATACTACCTGTCAACTTGTCAAATTGTGCTACATGTCTTAACTCATGTTGGATGAGATTTGGAAGCCATTCAGTATTATCGCTTGCAGGTCCAGGGGTTGAAAATGCTTCGACTTTTCGAGGGGCAAGTTGTGCATAGCCGTTCTGTTCAATATGATTTTCGTGAAGAATTATTGAAATTTTCTTTGGAGCGCGCTTTAAATCCCGACTGGAATAATCAATCATGCTGTCGATTTGTTGGGAGAGGAGCAAGGCTGATTTTTCGAACTCCATCGGGAATATGAGTTGAAATTTTTCAGTATTTATCTGTCTCCACTTAACCTTAGAAGAGGCTTGTTCATTGTCAATTATTTGAGATTTTACAAGATGTGTATTTAAACTTATTATAAGAATAGTTAAAATGCTGATAAAAAGCTTTTTATAATTGATAGAATATGGTGATATTAGCATATACTAAATATATTAGTAAAAATTTAGGTGTTTATATTAATTGATTGTTTTTATAGAAGATATAAGTAGTTGAATAATAGTGTTTAATATTCATATTGATTTTTCCATAATTTACACTGTTTTAAGTGTATTTTTGTCTTTAAATCACTGAGTTGCGATTAATAATTCAGTTAACTTTTTGCTTTGTAAATGTAGGTTAAATTTTAATAAATTCAAATGTTTGGCGCTTCTTAAGGCTTTTTTTAAAATAGGATTGACGTTAGCTGGAGGGTGGATTTTTGATTTGAAAAATTTCTAGATCCAGGTGCTGGGATTCCAACTTGGTTTTCGTCCCTGTTTTATTTTCAAAAATTTGAAACCCCGGATTTTCTTAATTTTTATGAACTGGAATTTACCCATTGATTTGATCTCGATTTATTGGGTTGGTCTAGTAAATTTTTCTAGTGACATTATGGCATGTTGCGGGTGTGGGTGTTGCATGCTTATTGAGTTGTCCGGGTTGTCGGATTTATTGATTAAAAATTAATTATATTATTATGCCAAAAAAAACGACTTTTGCACAAACGATTTTTGGACCAATGTAGGATAATAAAATAAAGGAGGCGTATGGAAGAATTAGCAATGCTTGTAGCACATGTTGAGCAATTGATTGAACGTGGAGATCATACTGAGCTTGCGGATTATTTGAACGAACTAAATATTTCGGATGTTGAAGAATTGATTGATGAGCTTCCTGAATATGGCCCCCTGTTTTTAGAAACTTTAAGTCTTAAAAGAGCGGTCAATGTGTTCCGTATTTTAGACTTCCCCACCCAAGAAAGAATTCTCAAAAAATTACCGGCTTCCAAGATCCGAGAGCTCCTAAACGAGATGCCTCCGGATGACCGTACTTCCTTCTTTTCGGAACTGAAAGGTGATGTTGTAAAAAGGCTCATTATTCTGTTGACTCCCGAAGAGAGAAAGGAAGCACTGTCCTTGCTTGGCTACCCTGAAGATTCGGTAGGACGTTTGATGACTCCGGACTACATAACAGTGAAGGAACATTGGACCATGCCTCGCGTTTTGGATCACATCCGTCGATACGGTTCGGCTTCTGAAACGATTGATGTCTTGTATGTGATCGACTCGGATGGGAAGCTGATCGATGACGTTCGGATCAAGGACATTCTTCTGGCGGAGCCAGATAAGGTAATTGCAGACTTGATCGACAACCGCTTGATCTCTTTGCATGCCGATGACCCGCAAGAAGAGGCCGTGACGATTTTCCGTATGAACAATCGAGTGGCCCTTCCGGTGGTGGATGAACAGGATATCATGTTGGGTATTGTGACGATCGATGATATCTTATGGGTGGCCAATGAAGAGTATACCGAAGACATGCAGCGTATCGGGGGTACCGAGGCCTTAGATGAACCTTATTTGGATGTTTCGATCTTTCACCTAGTGAAGAAAAGAGCAGGGTGGCTTATCGTGCTGTTTTTAGGCCAGCTGTTGACTTTTAATGTCCTTCAGCACTACGAGGCCAAGTTCACTACCGTTCTTGTCTTGTTGATGCCTGTAATCATGTCTAGCGGGGGGAACTCCGGTTCTCAAGCATCCACCCTGATCATTCAAGCGATGGCGATGGGTGAAGTGACCCTTCGGGATTGGTGGATGGTTATGAAGCGTGAAATCCTTTCGGGTTTGCTGCTTGGGATAATCCTAGGTGTTTTAGGTTTCATGAGAATTGGGGTTGAGGAAGTGTTCAAGGATACCTATGGTGATGCATGGTACCTGTATGGCGCGGCAATCGGGAGTTCTTTGGTCGGTGTGGTACTTTGGGGATCATTGGTCGGGGCGATGTTGCCATTCATACTTCGTAGGTTTGGAGCGGATCCAGCGAGTTCATCAGCTCCCTTTGTGTCGACTATTGTCGATGTAACGGGCTTAGTGATCTACTTTAGCTTCGCGACGTATATCCTGCGAGATGTTCTGTTTAATTAATTCTAATTGGTTTTGAATAACTTGCGATAAATCGCCAAAAAATATTTGCACTTGTCGGAGAAACTTCCGATAATTGCATCACCGAAAACGAAAGGGACGGTTTAAACTCCTGAATAGCTCAGTTGGTTAGAGCATCTGACTGTTAATCAGAGGGTCGCTGGTTCGAGCCCAGCTTCAGGAGCCAAAAAAAAAGATCTGCAAATATTTTGCAGATCTTTTTTTTTAGTATTTAGTAGAAAGTATTTAGTATTTAGACCTAGGTCGGCTAATCTATCCAAATATTAAATATTATTACTAAATATTTGAAAAGTAACTCTTCTAGACCTTTGTCCACAAAACGGGAAAGTCTAAATACTCAAAAAGTAATTCTTCTAAACCTTTGTCCACAATACGGGAAAGTCTAAATACTTAAAAAGTAACTCTTCTAAACTCTTGTCCGCAATAAAGGAAAGTCTAAATACTAAATACTTTATACTAAATACTATTTGGTAAATACTACACCTTGTAATACTCTTCCCATCCTCTTGCTGGAGGAGGTCCATAAAGCATTTCATTGGCGAACTTGTCGTTGGTAATCTGTTTGGTTTTTGGGTCGAACTCAATTCTGTTGTTCATTTTCTGAGTGATGACTCCAAGACAGAAGACTTGGCTGAGCGGTCCTGCGATTTCAAAGGATGACCTGGTCTTTTCCGTTCCTTTGCAGGCATTCAGGAAATTTGCAAAGTGGTTTGAAGGACTAGCGGGAACTTCAGGAAGTTTTGACGCCATATCCTTGGCTTTGGTTTCTGGAATGATGGACAAGGTACTGGCATGTGATCCGCCTTTGAAAATTAAGTCTTTGGAATAGATTATTTTTCCAGGATTTAGTTTCGCGGGTTCAATTTTTCCTGTACTTGGCGGTGGAATGTTTGGATCCAATCCTGAGACACCATAACCTTCCGGAATCTGTGGCAGGTTTGTAAGTCCATCATACCAGTTGATGTCCACTGCAGGCATATTCTTTCTTTTCGGGAAATGGAAGTTCAAGGTCGAGGACATGGGGAAGAAATAGGAATTATGTCCCTCTAGGGATTTTGCCTCAACCACGGTCGGTAATCCCAACTCGAGGAATTCATGGGAGGTATCTAAGATATGGGCTCCCCAATCTCCTAATGCACCCATTCCAAAGTCAAACCAGCAACGCCATTGACCATTTACAAAGTCTTTGTTGTAATGGTGGCCAAGCGTCTGCATTTGCCAGATTTCCCAATCTAGGGTCTCCGGAATTCTTTCTGGGTATGGGAATCCAGTGATGTTTGGATCCCAGCCATGCCATCTTCTTGGGCTATTCATATGGGCATCGATGCGGGTAACATCTTTGATGATCCCGGCATCTTTCCAAGCCTTAAACTGAAAGTAATTGGCTTCGGAGTGACCCTGGTTACCCATTTGAGTGGCAAGCTTCGGGTTTTTCCTAGCTTTTTGCATCATCAGCTCCACCTCATTGAAGGTTCTTGCCATAGGTTTTTCCACGTAGACGTGTTTTCCTTGGTCCAGGGCCTGCATGGTAATGGCAAAATGGGCAAAGTCAGGCGTTCCAATGGCAACAGCATCAAACTGATTGCCCATTTCATCAAACATTTTTCTGAAATCCTGATATCTTGGCGCATTTGGGAACATCTTGATGATTTCCTGGGTTTGTTTTGCGCCCATGTCCACATCGCAAAGTGCGACAATGTTACATTGTCCGGTTTTGTACAGTTCCTTGATGATTTCGTTCGCTCTATTTCCTATTCCTACGCAGGCAAGATTAACTCTTTCATTGGCACTGGCAAGTTTTACTTTCCCCAGTACACTGTTGGAAAGTAAAACTGCACCTCCTGCCATTATAGACTTGCTGATGAAGCTCCTGCGTGATAAATAATGATTCATATTTATTGACAGCTAATGGTTATTTTATTTTGTTGATTTTTATTGATCGGAACGATACTTCGTCGCCATGGTCCTGAAGCAGGATATGTCCTTCCGAAGCTTCTCCAAATTTATCCCAGTCCTTGTATTTACTGATTGCCACCAAATCCTTGAACTCCTTAGATCCTCGCACATAGGATAAAACTTTGACACCGTTGAGGTAGTAGGTCACCTTGTTGTCCTTGTCCACCAATACACGGCCTCTGTTCCATTCTCCAATAGGTCTTGTGGCACCTCTACCTTTATCGGAAGTGATTAGATCATACAGGGATGCAATGGTGCGGTTTCCATCTCTTCCTAATTTTGCATCAGGATGCTTCGCGTCATCCAAGATCTGATATTCCAATCCAATGGCAGATCCTGATGTTTTTTCCGCCAAGGTGACAAAGTATTTTACACCGCTGTTAGCACCCGGTGTAAGTTTAAATTCAAAGGACAGGTCAAACACGCTGAACTTATCCTTGGTAATGATATCGCCACCATTCGTAGATTCGCCGCCATCGGATTTCTGCACTTTTATGATGCCATCCTTGATTGACCAACCTTTTTCCGGAAAATTTTCTCCCTTTACACTTCGCCAACCATCGGAGTTCTTGCCGTTGAATAGCAATTTGCTGCCGTTCTTTTGCTCTGTCGCACTTAATGCATTGGGAGTAAGGTTTACTATGTATTGGCCTTTTGGATATGGGCTAGGTTTAAGGTTTTCAGTCTTGATCTTTATGTTTTTGAAATATACCTTTTTGCCATCCAATTCAGCAGGGATGCTGTGGACCTGTAAACCAATGAAGCCAGATGCATCGACGGTATCCACAACATAAGCTGCAGGCACGCCATTAACCCAAGAACGAAGTTCATTTCCGATGGCCTCAATACGGATATGGTTGAATTCATCCTTTTTGTATGCCGATTTTGAAGGTTCATTTAGGTCCAATGGATAGATCCATCCTCTTCTTCCTTCATCATAGACACCGCCTGCCCAAGCGCGTGGAGAAGGGTCGATCTCAATCTGACGGCCATAGACCCTTCCTTTTCCATTGTTGGCATTGGGGTCGATATGGCTTCTGGTCTGGATTCCCGAATTGGTTTTATCGCCTTCCAGTTTGATATCGAGTTCAAGGATGAAGTCGCCATATTCTTTTTCCGTGATCAGAAAGGAATTTGGGGTTCCTTTGGTCATTCTTCCAACTATTGCTCCGTCTTCAACGGTATATGGTGCTGCACCACCTGCGGATTTCCAACCAGCCAGAGTTTTTCCGTCAAACAGAGGTTTAAAACCTTTGCTATCGCTGGATTGTGCATTTGCCTGGGCGGATAGTAATAGGGCGAGCCCTACTGAGGAGATGGATCTGATAATCGTTTTTCTTTTCATTGATTGCTATTTTATGGTATTCAACATGTAATTTTCTCTTATTCTGCTTTAGGACCCAATACTGTTCCTTCATCAGGCACGATTAATGGTTTTTCATTTCTTTCCGCGCCAGGGTAACCAATGTTCTGGTTGATAATTCCCTTTAGGTTGGTGTTGATCGCTCCAGCTGGAACCGGCCAAAGGATATGGTGAACGGATATTTTGTATTCTGCCCATTTATGTTTTACTCCTTTGTTGTAGAAATTGCTTTTTGCTACCACACGGTCATACCAGAAGTTCACACCATTTTGTTTGATGTTGGAATTGGTGCCTCCTGGTCCGCTGATGTTTTCAAGGCTGTAGACCCTTCCTCCAAAAATTTCACAAGGCTTTCTGGTCTTAGCATAGGTATATGACATCCGGACCAATTCTACGTGCCTGTTTTCTTCGTAGTAAAGCTCTCTTGCGCGTTCATCTAGGATTTCCCCGATATTGACATCTCCTGCCTGTATAGGGGTTGCGCCGGCTCTTGTCCTAACTTCATTAAGCGCATTTGCAGCCATTCCAGGTTGGTTCTTCCAGTAATATGATTCCGCTAAAAGCAAATAAACTTCAGCCGAACGATATACATACCAAGGGGTTTCACCGCCTGTCCAAGTGGAGCTCAAAGGATCTGGTACAAAAACCTTGTAATGCGGCCATGAGAACCAAAGACGGATGGTGTCTTCTGGGCTCATACTAGGGCTTTTGACGAAGTTTTTTCCATACCATTGACTTCCCTTAGCTTTTAGGTCTGGGCTGTTGTATTTCAAGTCTTCCATGCGTTTCCAGCTGTTCATATTGTGGATGCCGCGTAGGTCGTTCTTTTCTTTGTCGGCTCTCCAGATCGAGTTGCTGAAATACCATGTAGGTCTCAACCTTCCAATTCCTCTTCCATAGGATTTGTTGAGGTCCATGGATGGGTCGGTTTCGCCCGGGGCCAAGTTTACATTGGTTCCTGTTTGGCCATCTGGTGTTTTGATATTTCCATTATTCCAGAATGGAACGGCATTACGCATGGTTTCGATTCTTGCTGAACCCTCTGCTTCTGGATAGGCAACTACATACATTAGACCTTCGGTATTGCTCATGTCCAGCTTTGCTTCAACACTGTGGAGATCAAACATCAAGTTTGTATTAGGTCGGTTCTGGTTGACGGTAAACCTGTTCTTCATCAAAGGATGTTTGGCTACTACTTCGTTTCCAACTTTGATGGCCAGATCAAAATCCTCAAGTGCCATAGCTACTTTCATCAAGAGGATTCCGCAAGCTGCTTTCGAGGTCCTTCCACGATCAACTATTTCCGGTACCCATTGGTATGCAAATTCTAGATCTTTTTTCAGTCTTTTTAAGATGCTCCAGCGATCGTAAGAATAGAAATCGTATTTAGGCTCGTTGATTTCCCAGTCCAGGAAAGGGACATCTCCAAATTGATGAACCAATTTGTAATAGCGATAAGCACGTTGGAAATAGGCTGCACCCAGGATAGCGTTCTTTTCAGCGTCATCCTTAAATGTTGCATTGTCTATCCTGGCGATCACCGTATTGGCATATTTGATCCCTTTGTAGGCTTCATACCAATACCAACCCACACGCGTATTGTTTTCATGGTTAAGCTGTGCATCAGGTAGGAGTGCGATGTCCATGTTCATTTGAGGACCGGCTTTGTCCGTAGTCCCTTCAACAGCCACATCCGATTGGATGATTTCGGTCAGGATAGGTGCGCCATCTCCAAAGAATTCATGTCGCATATTCCGCTCACAGGCGGTCAGTGCCGAGTAGAGTCCTTCAGGTGTAGATAGGGCTACTTCAGGGGCATAGAAGGATAGGGGTTGAGGTTTTAGCCAATCTTTGCTACAGCTTTCCATCAAGGTGATGGAAGCAGTGCCAAATAAGCCGATATATAATAGTTTCTTATAAGTTTTCATGATCAATAGGTTATAGTGAGAAATTAAGGCTTAGGTTGTAGGTTCTAGGAACAGGAAATCCTTCTGGGTCACCAAATTCCCAATGTGGAGCCCACATGGCGGCATTTCTTACAGAAGCAGAAATCCTAAGGTTTCGGATGCTTGCTTTCTCCAAGATGTTGGAAGGCACCAAGTATGAAAGAGAAATATTCTCTAACCTAACAAAGGACTTATTGATGTAATTTGATCCGATATTCTTTGAACCGATTCTCGCATAATCATCGATTGGGTTTTCAGGAGTCCAACGCGGCATCACATAATCAGTAGTTCGGTCAGCGAAGTTACTGTTGTTTGCTGCACGGTTGAATCCATCAGTTTGTCCCCAATTAGAGTAAATGAACACAGAAAGGTTGAAGTTTTTATAGTTGAAGTCATTTCTCCAAGACCAACGGAAGCGCGGTGTTTTGTACCTTTGGAAGATACGGTCAGCATCAGTCATCACGCCATCGCCATTCTGGTCAATATATTTGAAATCTCCAGGTTGTAATCCGAATTTTTCAGCTTCATCAATTTCATTTTGTTGCCAGATTCCTTGTCTTTCGTAATCCCAGATACGGTCAGGGTCTTGTCCGATAAACCATCTGTTCTTGATATCATCAGCTTCTTTCTGGCCAATAACATTGCCGGCATCATCTTTAATGTCCACCATGTCGCCATAAAGAGTTACGATCTTTCTGCGGTTTAGCATGAAAATGAAGTTAGAAGACCAGTTAAAGGTTTCTTTTTGGATAATGTTTCCAGTTAAGCTCACGTCGATACCATGGCTTTTAAGTTCTCCTAAATTGGCTGCTACGCTGCTGAAACCAATAATTTCAGGTAGTTCGCGGTCAACTAATAGGTCATGGGTTGTTGCGGTGTACAGGTCAATTGCTCCAGATAGGCGGTTCTTGAACATCGCGAAATCCAAACCTAAGTTATAAGAGGCTTTGTTTTCCCATTTTAGCCCCAGGTTGGCCATGCGGTTCACATACAATTGTGAGCCTAGGTAAACATTTCCTTTGGAGTCGATATATGGATGTAAGCCTGAGGTCATATCAGAAAGTGCGTCGTACTGTGGGATATCGCGGTTACCATTTCTTCCCCAAGTCAATCTTAGTTTTCCGTAGTCTAACCAAGATTTAGTTCCTTCCATAAACTTCTCATTCGTGAAATTCCATGCGAAGGCCAGTGCAGGGAAGGTTGCACGAGGGTTTTGAGAACCGAATGCAGAATAACCGTCACGACGTACCGATGCGGTGAAAAGGTAGGTGTCTTTGAAAGAGTAGAATAAACGACCCATTAAGGCATCTCCAGTGCGGTAAGTGTCATCACTTTCATTCAAAGGAACCGTTCCGGCCTGTATTCTATGCCAGCCTAAGATATCGCTAGGAACGAAGTTGGAAGCCGTAGCTTTGGTTCTCCAATATTGACCTTTTTCAGCATTTTGAAGTAAAGTAACCTCAAAGTTGTGATCTCCAAAGGCTTTTTTCCAACGCAGGACGTTGTCAATCTGCCAGTTGTAGGTCCTGAAGAAGGAACGTTCCGCCGTTCCGCCCTTAGCTGCCCATTCTGGGTTCAGGGAAGAATCGTGATTGTAGTATTCTCTCCAGATGAATGATGGCGTAAAGTTGGATTGGATTTCAAATCCATAAGGTAATGTGATAACGCCGTATAGAGTTGCATTTAAAGTGTTATAGCGATCCACACGGTCTCTAAACATATTATCGAAGAATGGGTTAACTGGAGTAACATCGCCCGTAGGCAATCTTCTGTAAAGGCTGTTCGGATCATCGATATTGTTAGACCCATATGGAGGAATAATTGCTGATTGCCCCCAATCTGCCTGTAGGAAACCTTCGTTTCTGGCAGCAAAGTTGGCGTTGGTTCCAATTTTTAAGAAGTTGGTGATCTTGGATTCCAAGTTGATCCTGGTCCTGAAGTTCTTGAACCGGTTTCCAACGATAAAGCCTTCGCGATCTACATGGTTAAGGGAGAAATAGTAGTTTAGGTTATCCGTTTTATTGGAAATACTTGCTGTATAATCTTGCTGGATTCCTTTGTGAAAAACTTGATCTTGCCAGTTTGTTTCTTTCCCAATCAGGTAATTTTCAATTTCAGGAGATCTCATTTCTAACCTTGCTAACCAAGAGCGGATCAATTGTTCTTCCGTTACGGTTGTTGCAGGGTCTTTTTGGTCATAGTTATACCATGCCAATTGATCCACATTTGACAGTTTTCTTGGATCCACAAACATTTCAGGATATTTGTCGTGGTAATCTTGGGCTCTTTTACCCATTTCATAATCATAACGATAGGCTAGGAATTCCTGTCCATTCATGACCCTTGGCATGTAGGAGTTTTCTACGAAGCCAAAATTGCCATTCAACGTAATGGTTGGTTTACCGGAAGCACCGCGTTTGGTAGTGATCAATACGACGCCATTTGCTGCTCTAGCACCATAAACTGCGGTTGCACTTGCATCTTTTAGGATATCGATGGAAGCAATGTCATTTGGGTTGATATCAGCAAATGTTCCATCAAAGATAACCCCATCAACTACATTGAGTGGGCTAGCGCCAGCTTTTAGGGTTCCTCTTCCTCTTACCAGAAGATCCGCGTCGCCCTTCGCTGTATTTCCTTGGCTGATTACAATACCTGCAGCATTTCCTCTCAATAGATCTTGGACCGACCTAGGGGCTTCTTTTTCAAGCTTTTCGGCTTGTACAGAAGCAACGGCACCAGTAAGGTCCTTTCGTTTTTGAGTACCATAACCTACTACAACGACTTCATCTAAGTCTTCTGCTTTAGGTTGCAAAGAAATCTGTAAATCTTGACTGTTGATTGAAACGGTCTGTGTATTGAAGCCCGTGTGGGTAATTGTCAGGGTTCCTCTAGTACCGTTTGTTAATTCCAGTTCAAATTTTCCGTCTCCATCAGATAAGGTTCCATTTTTTGTACCTGTCTGCATGATGCTGGCTCCTTCAACAGGAGTGCCATCCGTTGATTTGACGGTCCCTCGTATGAGGTTTTGGTTTTGCTGTGAAAAACAGGGGTCTGCAGAGAGCAGAATCATCCAAAACGAGAATAGGATGAGTAAAACATACTGTTTTGTCATAATTTAAAGAGTTTAAGGTTTACAATTCATTTTCCATTTCGAAAGCTTGGTAAATAGGCTTAGGAAGCGGAAAATGGAGTTAGATAATGAATGATCTGTAATGGTTTATATCACAATAATAACCAATAAAGTAACTGACTTTGCTAAACCGTTATATCTTTATTTACGAAAACGTTATAGTTGAAAAGAGTGAATGAATGAGATGTTTTTTGGTTGATTATCAGGGTTTTGTATGTTTTTAGCTATTGGTTTGGAAGGGTGCTGATAAAACTGTGCTTTCCATGATTTCATAATAGAATGTAGGTCTTATTTTAAAAATAATTATATTGTGGAATCAACTTATCCATTATAAACAATTTATGCTATTACTAGGGATTGACTTAGGGACCTCTTTTATTAAAGTTTCCGTGTTGGATGCACAGACCGGGAAACGAATTGTTTCTGCCCAATATCCAGAGACGGAATCTGAAATCATTTCGCAGCAAAAAGGTTGGGCTGAACAAGACCCTGAACTTTGGTGGCAAAATACCAAGAAAGCCATATTGAAAGCCAATGCTAGTGGTCAATATGATCCGAAGGATATCGCTGCCATTGGAATTGCCTATCAAATGCATGGCCTAGTGCTGGTTGATAAGGACCAGAAAGTACTGCGCAATTCCATTATTTGGTGTGACAGTAGGGCAGTGGAAATTGGAAACGAGGCTTTCCAATCCTTGGAACCTAAAGGTTTTCTAAGATCCCATCTTAACTCTCCTGGTAATTTTACGGCATCAAAACTGTCTTGGGTAAAGAACAATGAGCCTGAATTGTATGAAAGGATTCATAAGTTTATGCTTCCAGGCGATTTTCTATGTATGTGCCTGACTAAGCAGATCAATTCTAATCCGAGTTCCATTTCTGAAGGCATTCTTTGGGATTTCGAAAAAGACACCTTATCAGATACTTTATTGGATTATTATGGTATAGATCAGTCTTTAGTCCCTGAAGTGCAAGCAATCTTTTCAAACTATGGTTCCATCGATAAGGCTGTAGCCACTGAATTAGGACTTTCGGAGAAAGCGATAGTAAGCTATAAGGCAGGAGATCAACCTAATAATGCTTTATCCCTTGGTGTAATTGATGCTGGAGAAGTCGCTGCAACGGCCGGTACCTCTGGTGTGATCTATGCGGTTGCGGACCATTTGATTTTTGATAAGCAATCAAGGGTGAACAGTTTTGCCCATGTCAACCATAGGAAAGAGCAAAGTAATATCGGTGTGCTATTATGTATTAATGGAACCGGTATCCAAAATAGTTGGATCAAAAAGCTGACAGCTCAAGGCCTGGATTACGATCAGATAAACCAAAAAGCTGCTGAAGTTGCTATTGGTTCTGAAGGGATTGTAGTATTGCCATTTGGGAATGGTGCTGAGCGCATGCTGAACAATAAAACTGTCAATGGGCATGTTGAGAATCTCGACTTTGTGCGACATGATGCCTCCCATATTTGGCGTGCCGTCCAAGAAGGGATAGCCCATTCGTTTCGTTATGGTCTAGATATCATTAAGGAAAATGAAATCCATCCTACGGTTATTAAGGCCGGTTATGCCAATATGTTCCTGAGCCCTGTGTTTCAGCAATCCTTTGCTGGTGTAACCAATGTACCAGTCGAACTTTATGAGAATGACGGAAGCGTTGGAGCGGCATTAGGAGCAGGAATTGGAGCACAGCTGTATAAAGATAAAAAAGAGGCCTTCTCGGGCTTGAAAAAGATAAAGACCATCGAACCTCAGCATAAGGATATCTATAATGACCTCTATGCAAATTGGAAGGAAAGTTTATTACAGAAATTATAATCAACTATAAATATGAAAGTTTTAATTGGAGAAAAAGAGTATTTCAAGAATATCGGGCAAATCAAGTACGAAGGCTTAGATTCCGATAATCCATTGGCATTTCGCTGGTATGATGCTAAAAAAGTAATCGGCGGAAAGACTATGGAGGAGCATTTTAAATTTGCATGTGCCTATTGGCATTCATTCAATGGAAACGGAGCGGATCCTTTTGGTGGGCAGACCCATTTCTTTCCTTGGGATGAAAAATCGAAAACACTAGATCGCGCAAAAGATAAGATGGATGCCGCTTTTGAGTTTATGACGAAATTGCAATTGCCATATTACTGTTTCCATGATGTAGATTTGGTGGACTATGGTAATGATGTCAATGAAAATGATTCCAATCTGGCGGCAATCGTCGAATATGCGAAGGAAAAACAAAAAGAAAGTGGAATTAAGTTGTTATGGGGCACAGCCAATCTTTTCAGCCATCATCGTTATATGAATGGGGCTTCCACCAATCCTGATTTCCATGTTTTGGCGCATGCTGGGGCTCAAGTGAAAGCAGCTTTAGATGCAACAATAGCCTTAAAAGGTGAAAACTATGTGTTCTGGGGTGGTAGAGAGGGGTATATGTCCCTGTTGAATACCAACATGAAACGCGAACAGGAGCATTTGGCAAAATTCCTACATATGTCAAAAGATTATGCACGTAAAAATGGTTTCAAAGGAACATTCTTTATTGAGCCGAAGCCTTGTGAACCAACAAAACATCAATATGATTATGACTCCGCGACGGTTATCAGTTTCTTAAGGCAATATGATCTTTTGGATGATTTTAAATTGAATATTGAGGTTAACCATGCAACATTAGCTGGTCATACTTTCCAACATGAATTACAGGTTGCAGCGGATGCAGGAATGTTAGGTTCAATCGATGCCAACCGTGGGGATTACCAAAACGGATGGGATACCGATCAATTCCCAAATGATCTGAATGAATTGACAGAAGCGATGTTGATTATTTTGGAAGCAGAAGGCTTACAAGGCGGTGGAGTGAACTTCGACGCGAAGATCAGAAGAAATTCAACTGACCCAGAAGATTTGTTCTATGCTCATATTGGCGGGATGGATGCCTTTGCCAGAGCATTGGTTACAGCAGATAATATCCTTCAGAAATCTGAGTTCAAAAAAATCCGTAAGGATCGTTATGCAAGTTTTGACAAAGGAAAAGGAGCGGAGTATGAACAAGGCAAATTGACTTTAGAGGATCTGAGAAGCTATGCGGTAGAGAACGGTGAGCCAGAAATGAGAAGTGGAAAACAAGAATTCCTAGAGAATTTAGTCAATCGTTATATTTAGTAGATCGAATTGATAAGATAATTTTCGTTGGATATGAGTGGATTACGTATTGAAAGGCTTTTTATTAATAAATTTTCAATTTTTTGTTTGTGAATTAATTATTAAAAACCTATTTTTGTACCACTTTGAAGATGAGGGCAACCTTATCAATTCGAATTCCTGAATAGCTCAGTTGGTTAGAGCATCTGACTGTTAATCAGAGGGTCGCTGGTTCGAGCCCAGCTTCAGGAGCAAGATAAAACAGCCGGCCAATCGCCGGCATTTTTTTTATAACATAATTTATATCCATGAGTTTAGTAATCGTTGGAACAGTTGCTTTCGATGCCATTGAAACCCCATTTGGCAAAACAGATAAAATCGTAGGTGGAGCAGCAACATTTGCTGGATTAGCAGCATCTTATCTATTCCCAGATGTTAAATTAATTTCTGTAATTGGTGAAGACTTTGGAGATGATAACTTAAACATCATCAAATCAAGAGGGATCAATGTTGAAGGTATTGAAGTTATTCCTGGAGGAAAATCTTTCTTTTGGTCTGGAAAATACCATAATGATATGAACAGCCGTGATACATTGATCACTGAACTGAACGTATTGGCTGATTTTGATCCTAAAATCCCTGCTTCTTATCAAGACTGTGAATATCTGTTGTTGGGTAACTTGACCCCAGCGGTACAGATGGCAACTTTGAAACGTTTGGATAAGAAACCGAAGTTAGTGGTATTGGATACCATGAACTTCTGGATGGATGTGGCATTAGATGAGTTGAAAGAGGTGTTGAAGAAAGTTGATGTGTTGACAATTAACGATGCAGAAGCGAGACAATTGTCTGGAGAGTACTCATTGGTGAAAGCAGCAGAGAAGATCCTTCAGATGGGACCTCAGTACCTGATCATTAAAAAAGGTGAGCACGGAGCTTTGTTGTTTGGAGAAGGCCAAATCTTTTCAGCGCCTGCATTACCATTAGCAGATGTATTTGATCCAACAGGAGCCGGAGATTCTTTTGCAGGTGGTTTTATCGGATATTTAGCAAAGCTACAGTCCGTTAATTTTACCAATATGAAGAACGCGATTATTTTTGGATCTGCTTTGGCTTCTTTTTGTGTGGAGAAATTCGGAACAGAAAGATTGCAGAATTTGAGCAGTGAAGAAATTTCGGAGCGTATTCAGGAGTTTGTAAAACTTTCAAAATTCGAGATAAGCGAATAAGCTTATCTCGAATTTCTTTTTAGGCTTCCCTTAAATTAGCGTAAAAGTTTTAAGGGGATATGGCTTAATCTACCTAAACCTTTAATAATATTTTTTTTCGGATGCTTAAAGAGAATTAATTCTCTTTGAATTTATATGCAGTAAGTGTCTTTTTCATGGACTTTCTTGCTACATGTATCCTTGTTTTTACTGTTCCTATTGGAATCTGCAAATGGTCAGATATTTCATGGTATTTATAACCTTCGAAATACATGGTGAAAGGAACATAATATTCATCGGATAACTTGGAAAGAGCATAGTTGATGTCTTCCATGATGAATTTGTTTTCACCATTGTTTTTTGCTGCAGATACAACTAGGTTAATTTGTGAGATTTCTTCCTCCTTTGTGATAAAGGAATTCGTTTTTACTATGCGACGGTAATTATTGATAAAGGTGTTCTTCATAATGGTATAAAGCCAACCTTTCAAATTGGTTCCGTCCCTGAAGTTCTTGAAGTACGTGACGGCCTTTAGTAAGGTGTCCTGTACTAAGTCGTTAGCATCTTCATGATCACGGGTGAAGTTTCTGGCATAACTTCGAAGTGATTCAGAGTGCTTAACAACTAGTGAGTTAAATTCGATCTTGTTCATACAATTAGCGATTATAGTATAGTTAAATGATGCGATGTGTTTCAGGCAAGAGCCTGATTTAAGCTGAACAACCGAAAAAATTATTAAGCCATAATATTTCTACGCTACTATGTACAATTCTTGTGCAGTAAATTAATAAAATTGTGGATATCGATATTTTAGTAGAAGGAATTTTCGCAATACGAAAGTAGATTAAAAACCTGTATCGCCTTTTATTGTATTATAATCGATGATTATTGTTTTATAATAAAAAAAATATCGGAGTCACGAAAATGTGGAAAACTTTTATAGTATGTTTACTTCACGTTCTAAAAGTACTCCAAACTGTGTATTGACATCGTCCACAATAGTAGACGATACTTCAAATATTTCATTACCCGATGCTTTTCCGATGTTTGTGAGGACTAAAGCCTGATTTTTCCACACGGCAACCTGCCCAACCGATTTTCCCTTCCAGCCACATTGCTCTATCAACCAACCTGCCGCAAGCTTTTCATGGTCGGGGTCCATGGTATAATGTACGATATCGGGAAATTGTTTTTGAAGTTCTGAAAATTGTGCTTTCGTGATAATTGGATTTTTAAAAAAACTGCCTGCATTGCCTATAGTGGAAGGATCAGGAAGTTTTTCAACACGGATATAGGATACCACCTCTGCGACATCTTTGATGCTTGGAGTACGAATTCCCCTTTTCTCCAATTCGCTTTCAATGGCTCCATAGCTCGTGTTGATCTTTCCAAACAGTTCAAGCTTGTAGGTCACACTGCAGATAATGAATCTACCCTTATAATCCCTTTTGAAGATACTGTCACGATAGGAGAATCGGCAATCTTCATTGTTGAAAGTGATAAACTCCCCAGTTTTACAATCAAATGCACGGCATGAATAGAAGATATGCATCAATTCCTGTCCATAGGCGCCGATGTTCTGGATAGGGGATGCGCCAACTGTTCCTGGAATCAGGGCCATGTTTTCCAAACCTGGGAAATCATGGTCTATACAGTACCAAACGAGGTCGTTCCAAACTTCTCCGCCAGCAGCAGTGACGAATACTTGGTTTCCTTCAATGAAATGTTGTATCCCTTTATTGGCCACATGGACGATGAGTCCTGGGTAGTCTTTGGTGAAAAGTACATTGCTTCCACCGCCTAAGATGAAAAATTCGTTTTCAAAAGCTCCTGCAGAAAATAAGTTTTTTAAAACCTGCTCATCTTCTACTTTAATATATTGATTTGCCATGGCCTCAATACCAAAAGTATTTAGGTTTTTTAGGGATTTATTCTCTTGAGTCGCGTTTTTCATTTTTTTGACCGAATCCTTTAAAAGTTCGAAAAATTAATCTATCTTAGTTTACAAGGCTGTAAAGATAGGTAAACGGCAAATTATAAACTAATTTTATTGTGTATGGCAAAAAATGCAGATGCGAAAAGGGTGAAGATATTGGAGGCGGCAAAGCGTAGATTTGCACATTATGGATTAGCCAAAACGACCATGGCAGAGATTGCCCAAGATCTATCATTTTCTAAAGCCTTACTTTACTATTACTTTCCGGATAAAAATAGATTATACGCCGCAGTATTTGAAATGGCGGTTGATGAGATCGTGAATGAAACCACGGAAAAAATCTCCCAATCCAAAAGTGTCAATGAAGCTATGGATGCTTTCCTTTGTACCAGATTACGCATTATCAAAGACAACTTTAATCTGTTCGAATTCAGTTATTCGCTAAGAAATGAGATGCCACCAGATATCGAAGCGATTTTACCTTCTCTGTTCGAAAAGGAAATCAAACAGGTCTGCCTCGTTTTGCGAAAAGGTTTGGAGACCAAAGAGATCGAAGTCGAAGAAATTGAAATAACCGCCAAGATCTTGTTGATTTCTTTATTGGGGATGCGTATAGGTATCCTTCAGGAATTTAAGAATCTTTTCCTGCCACCATCCAAAGAAGAGTTTGATTATATCCTGAACCTTCAGAAAAAATTGGCAAAAATCTTTATCAATGGCCTAAGAGTTTAGGTTCTTTTCCACAATATTTTTCACGATGAGGTGAGCATGGATCCTAGAGTTTTCTATGAACCATAGGTGCGTGTTCAACCCTCCGCAAACGACTCCAGCCAGATAGAGGTTTTCTATGTTTGTTTCCATCGTTTCGGGATTATGAGCGGGAATACAAGGTGCCGTTGTAGGAACATCGATACCGACCTTTTCAAGGAATTCAAAGTTTGGTCGATAGCCTGTCAGTGCCAAAACAAAATCATTTTCGATACTGATCAGTCCTTTTGGAGTCGAGACCTGAACTTCTCTTTCCCCGATACTTACAATATTTGATCGGTAATGGACCTTAACCTCTCCATTTGCAATGCGGTTCTCGATATCTGGGCGGACCCAATATTTTACCCTTGGACTTACTTCCTTGCTTCTGATGATCAATGTAACATCTGCACCTTTTCTATAGGTTTCAAGTGCTGCATCAATGGAAGAATTGCTGGCTCCAACAACAATAACTTTTTGGTTAGCATAATAATGAGGGTCATCATAATAGTGCCTTACCTTATCCAAACCTTCACCCGGTACTCCGAGGTACATTGGGATATCATAAAAACCTGTAGCTACGATTACATTTTTGGCTCTATAGATCGATTTGGTGGTAGTGACCTGAAAAGTGCCATCAATTTTGTTGATGGTCAATACCTCTTCAAATAGATGGGTTTTTAAATTGAACTTCTTTTCTACCCGACGATAATATTCCAAAGCTTCTGCACGTCTGGGCTTAGGGTTTGTTGTGACAAAAGGCGTGTCGCCGATCTCCAATCGCTCCGAGGTGGAGAAAAAAGTCATGTTGATCGGATAATTGTATAGGGAGTTTGTCAAACAGCCCTTTTCAATGATTACATGGCTTAAGTTGTTTTTCTTTGCTTCAATTCCACAGGCGATCCCAATCGGACCTCCGCCTACTATCAATACATCAATTAAGTTGTCCATTAGCCATTTCTATTTGTCCAGGATGGATAGCACTTTCTTTCTCCATCACATCCAAGGTAGATTTGTATAAATCTGAGGAAATTTTATTTAAAAATTGCAATTGTTCTGTAATTAATTTGGTTTCCACGGGGTTCAACGTTTCAGGCGTAATCTCGGGAAAATCACTTACAGGAATAAATTCATCTGCACCTTTAATGGGAACAGCCTCGATAGATTTGCTGACATTCTGCAGCACCTTTTTCAAGAGAGTCAAGTGTTCCTTGGTGTAGTTAGTATCTGTAGCTTCCGTTAATTGCGTTAGCAAGGTGGCTCCATAGGAGGAAAGGATATGGTTTAAGATAACCAATCTATTGACCTCTTTGGTGCTCTTTTGCCTCCATTTAGGTTCAGAGAGCATTCTCTGGAATGTAGAACCCATATTGGCAGAAGCAATGTAGAGTTCCTTGCGCGAAAGCTTATAGCTGGTCACCGTGATCTCCTCGCCTGATAAAATCCTAACCGCCTGAGCGAGGTATTTATAATTGGCAATCAACAATTGCCTGATATTGTTCTTGACCTGGAAACTTTCCCAATTTGGAAAAATAATATAACTCGATAAGAAGGCGATCATACCACCCAGGAAAGTGTCGAAAATCCTTTCCTTAGCAACCTCAAAAGTGTTGAGTCCTGAAAAGCTCAGCATAATCAATACGTATGGTGTCATGAACATGACTGCCATAATATAATTTACTCGGAATAGGCTATAGGCAATCAAGAAAAAGAATATCAAAATAACAAACCTGGCCACCTCCGAATGTACGGTCATCAAGATTATTGCGCCTATGATTCCCCCTATGATAGTCCCCAAGAGGCGTTGGAAGTTCCTTTCTTTGGTCAATCCGAACCCTGGTTTCAAGATCACCATAATGGTCAGTAATATCCAATAACTTCCCATAGTGCCGATATTGAAAAAATCCAGATTGAAAACGACATAGGTAATGGCCATTACGATAGCCATCCGTAGAGCGTGTCGGAAAATACTTGAATTGAAGGAAAGGTTATCCTTCAATTTTCTCAAGTCGATATGTTCGGTTTGGATAAACTTAGATGCTTCCTCGATTTCCTGTTTCTTGATGTTGTTCGGTCTTACAACCGCATAATTATAGATATTATGGATAAAAATGCTGATGTTCCTCACGCTGATCAAGATCTTTTTCAGCGGGATACTATTGATATTTTCTTTTTTCTCGAGCGCATCGATGGAGCGCATGATGTTTTCAATATCCTCCTTAAAATTGTACAGCGGCTTTGGGACACGATTGGCATTCAATTGATAGGCAAGGTGGTCCAATTCGTTTGCTGTCTTAAGCAATAGGTGCTTAAAATCCTTTAAGATACCCGTATGGCCATATTCCTTTCTGATCAATTCATAATCATAATGCGTGGTCATGGACTGTTCAAATAGATCTACTACATCATTAAAGGTCAAGGTCAGGTACCGGCCAATTTTGGTGGTGTCCTTAATGGACCTTTTGCTTTGGAAAAGGAGATCCCGCACATTTTCTTGATGCTCATGTACTTCAATCTGTTTATCGATGAGTTTAGTGTAGTTCTCATCAATAGATTTATTTATATCATAGAAATTTGCGCGAAGTCTAATGAAATCACCTACGTGCCTAATGGTTTCTGAAAGCTCCTGTTGGGCCAATCGATAGGGTCTAGCCTGGGTAATCGAGAAACTGATGAGCATATACCAAATAGCACCTAGGGAGAAATAGAAGAGGAGCATGATTTCCTCTTGGAAGCTGTTCACATCATCGACATAGATCAGCATGATCAGGATCCCCATCGATCCAACGGTGGCTGCCCGTGCATTGAAGACGGCAAACATGGAATAGGTAAAACAAAGAAAGCCCAATACGACAGCCATGATCCAAATATTCCCATTGGCTAAAAAGGTGATGAACTGGGTCAGGATACATACGATTAAGCAAGCGACCATCCCGGTCCTGCGATGCGATGGAGCTCCAGGTGTGTCGGAAAGTCCCACTAATAATGCCCCCAAAGAAATATAGGTTCCCAAGAGGAATTTGCCCAAAGAGGCACAGATCAAAATGGGAACAACACAACCAATGGTAATGCGAAGACCGTCAGCAAAATACTGACTGTAGAAGAAATTGCTTAATTCTTTGGTTTTTTTCATGTTTTGTCGAAACAAAGATACGTAAGCAGTGGTTAAATAATGGAGTAAAATGCATGAAATTCAATAAAATCTTTAATTATCCAAGCGATTGAACCCATGTCGTGAAAATTTTAATGATCCGTTCCTTAAACTGAGGAAATATGAGATTGATTTTAAAGTTTCCATATTTAAATACATAGCCTGCGTTATCAAAATAGCAATATTTTTGTTTAGTTAGTGTAAATAATACAATTAGTTACTTAAAAAGATATTAAAATGATATATTTGTGTTTGTTCACAAATCAACTATCAAAAATCAAGATACGTTACTTACTATGAGATTAAGCCAAAAGACAATAGCTTTTCAGAATGAAGTCCTCACGAGGTTCGATTTATATAAAAGTTTGTTCTTGACTTTGCCCTTTCAAAGGGTAAAGCATACGGGGACTATTCTACCATTTTTTACGACCCATTGTGAAAAAGGAGTGGAGGAGCATTTATCGCCTGAGGTTATCATCGATAGTTTCTTCGGTCAATATGAGCAGTACGTTCAGGAAGATGACCGTCTAGACTTGTTATTTCGCATTGTTCAATATATAGAACGTCAGGTTGTTTTATTTGATGCGGTGGAAGATTCTGCCTTCAGGGCCGTAGGAAAAAGCGATGAAACCGGCGGATTGGAATCCATTTTCAATCTGGCCCAGACAAATCCCCAATTAAAGAAACAGGTCGTTTCCAGATTAAAGGATATGTCCGTTAGGTTAGTTTTGACCGCACACCCGACCCAGTTCTATCCTGGTCCAGTGCTGTCCATCATCAATGACCTGATTGATGAACTCAAGAAAAACGATATTCCAACCATACACCTGTTGCTTCAGCAATTAGGGAAAACCCCATTTATCAATAAGCAAAGTCCGACTCCGGTGGATGAGGCCATCAGTTTGGCTTGGTTCCTTGAAAACGTCTTTTATAGCGTAGCATCGGGAATCGAAGCTAAAATAGAAGATGAGCTGGAAATCAATCCTAAGGATGTCAATCACCTTATCGAGTTAGGATTTTGGCCAGGTGGCGACCGTGACGGGAATCCAAATGTGACCTGGGAAAGCACGAAAAAGGTGGCAAATCTGTTGAGAACCATTCTCTTTAGATGTTATTATCGTGATTTCAGGATCGTAAAAAGAAGGATTACCTTCCGTGGGGTGGAACAGTACATGGAAGAGCTACAAGAGCTGTTCTATGAAAACAGTTTCAACCCAAGTGATAAACCTGTTGATGAAACAGAAAGGATCTTGCACAACCTGACCGAGATCATTCGCGTTCTGAAAGAAAACCATGACGGACTGTTTGTAGAGATCGTGGAAGATTTGAGACGAAAAGTCCAAACTTTCGGCTGCTATTTCACGACTTTAGATATTCGCCAAGACAGCAGTGCCTTGCGTAGTACCTTTGATTGGTTGGTAAAAACCTATCCAAAAGAGACGGGAATTAAACTAAAAGAGATTGAAGGCTCGGAAGAAGAGAAGGAAAAACACATCAAATTCACCGAAGCAAACCTAGAATTGCAAGATGGCATAGATCCACTTGTCGAAGATACCATTAAGGTTATCCGATTGATCAAGGAAATCCAATCCACAGGAAGTGAAAGAGCTGTTCAACGCTTTATAATTTCCAATTGCCAACAGGCATCCGATATCTTGGGCTTGATGCAGCTATTCCTATGGGAGGGCTGGACCAAGAAAGATCTAACCATGGATTTTGTTCCTCTATTCGAAACCGTTGATGATCTGAAGCATGCAGCCGACGTAATGCGCAGCTTATATTCAAATCCCGTGTATGCGGCTCACCTGAAGAAAAGAGGAAACAAACAGACCATTATGCTGGGTTTCTCTGATAGTACCAAGGATGGCGGCTACCTCATGGCCAACTGGTCGATCTATAAAGCTAAGATCGAATTGACAGCCATTTCAAGGGAGTATGATGTGGATCTGATATTCTTCGACGGTCGTGGTGGCCCTCCAGCGCGTGGCGGTGGTAAAACCCAGCGTTTCTATGCTTCCATGGGTAAGGAGATCGAAAACAACCACATTCAATTGACGATCCAAGGTCAGACCATCAGTAGTCAGTATGGCTCGTTGGATTCTGCAAAATATAATATTGAACAATTGCTACATGCAGGTTTGATCTCTGATCTGCAGCAAAGGGTAGGCGATACATTGACAGCAAAGCAGAAGGATGTAATCGATCGCATGGCAGCAGAGAGCCATCAGAAATTCTTGGAATTAAGGCATCATCCTTTGTTCCTGAAATATCTGGAAACCTTAAGTCCATTGAAATCACTATCCAGCATGAATATCTCCAGCAGGCCGATGAAGAGAAATTCGGGTAGGGAATTGAGGTTGGAAGACCTTCGTGCCATCAGTTTTGTGACTTCATGGAGCCAGTTGAAACAGAATATCCCTGGATTCTTTGGTGTAGGTTCGGCTTTGCAATGGGCAGAGGACAATAACCTTTGGTCATATGTGAAGAACCTGTACGAAACTTCAGGTATGTTCAATACGGTAATCGACAACTGTATGATGTCCATGACAAAGTCCAATTTTGATATCACGTCCTACATGAAAGACGATGCAAGATTTGGTGAATTCTGGACAATGTTGAAAGATGAGTTCGATTTAACCAAGAAATATCTGTTAAAACTGACCGGCATGAAAGAATTAATGGAAAATTATCCAGTGGAAAGAGCTTCTATTTTAGAGAGAGAAAAAATTATCCTTCCATTGTTGATTATCCAGCATTATGCCATCCGTTTGCTTGAAAAGCAGAAAATGGAAGAGTCTAAAGCAGAAACATACCGCAAATTAATCGGCCGTACCATTTATGGAGTGGTGAATGCAGGAAGAAATTTAGCTTAGATTGATTTTGAATTAGATAGAAATAGGCATTAATAGGGATATTTTTTTATTTTTGTGTGTTTTTAAAATAATAAAGCGATGAAATTAAATACATTATTAGTTGCAGCAGTTCTTGCAAGTACTTCTTTATCTTCTTGTGTTTTCAAAACGGCTGATGAAAACCAATTGAAATACACACATACGACATTGGTTGATGGTGATGCGTATGCTTTCTTCAGACAAGTAGGGTCCATCGCACCTTATGAGGTATCCTACGCAGAGCATGTAGCTACAGTGGGTAATGCACAGGCGAAAGATGCTGCCGCAAAAGCTGCTAAATTTTTCTCTGACATCCTTCCTCAAATGGATTCATTGGCGACTAAATACCATGTTGATTTCCCAATCCTAGGAACGGAGAAATTCACAGGTGAAGGTCAAGAAAATATTGCCGTTGAACCGAATGAAGCTCCAGTTGTTGTTAATGATTCTACTATCGCAGATTCTGCAGCTCCTTTGGCTTTACAACATGCTAAAGTTTATTCTGACCAGGAGTACTTAAGCCATATCCAACATCAAGTTGCTTTGGTAAAAGAACAATTCAGAAGACTTTCTCGTAATACCAATAAAGATTTGCGTGATTTTGCACAATCCCAAACAGAAACTGTTGCTCAGTTGTTTACTGCCGTAGGTGGTAAAGCAGATGCCCATGCGCATCACTAAGCAAAGATAAATGACAGAAAACAAAATAGTTACAGGTATATTGTCGTATGGAATGTCCGGAAGGGTATTCCATGCGCCATTTATAGAGGTTAACCCAAACTTCGAATTAAGAGGAATTGTAGAGCGAACCAAGAAATTGGCGCAGGATAGATACCCAAATATCATCAGCTATGATTCAGTAGATGACTTGATCAACGATCCTGAGATTGAATTGGTCATTGTCAACACTCCCAACGATACCCATGTTGAGTTCGCGTTAAAAGCTCTGAAGGCCGGCAAACATGTGCTGATCGAAAAGCCTTTTGCACCAACTGCACCGGAAGCAAATGTGCTCTTTAAGGTGGCAAATGATATGGGAAAACATATCTTACCTTTCCATAACCGCCGTTTTGATGCCGATTTCCTGGCACTGAAGAAGGTCATAGAGAACAATGAGGTTGGCCGTCCTATCGAATTGCACATTCGCTTTGATCGCTTTAAACCAGAGTTGGGTCCAAAGCTGTTTAAAGAAACTAAAATCCCAGCATCCGGGGTCATTTACGACCTCGGTTCACACTTACTTGACCAGGCTATTTCCTTATTTGGCAAGCCTAAAGCGATGACCAAGGTTCGGGGCGTTTATAGGCCAGGTTCCATCGTGGATGACTATGGTTGTATTATCCTGAATTATACCTCTGGCTTGAATGTGTATATCACAGCTAGTCTTTTAGTGGCCAATCCTCAAGCTAGTTTTGTGCTCCATGGCACCAAGGGTAGTTTCATCAAAAATAGAACCGACGTGCAAGAAGCACAATTGATCGATGGGATGCTCCCTAACAATCCTGCCTATGGAATCGAGCCTGAAGGAATGGAAGGGGTCTTGACCAGTCCGGATGAAGAAGGTAATTTGGTTTCTAGGTTTGTTCCTGCTGAATTAGGGAATTACATGGAATTATTCGATGAAGTCTATCGCACAATTCGGGAAGATGAACCTTACTTTGTCACTAAAGACCAAATTCTTTGGCAGTTAGAGATTCTAGAACCAAATAAATAAAACTTCTATTTAATATAAAGTTTACATTTAGTTAATTTAGGATTTTTAACATTGTTAAACTTTTCAAATCTAATATAACGTGAGATATGCCGCTATTGATATCGGTTCAAATGCAGTCCGCCTGTTGATTGCCGATATTATTGTAAGAGAGAACGAAATCACATTTAACAAAAACACTTTACTTCGGGTTCCCCTTCGATTGGGAGACGACGCCTTTATACATCAACATATTTCTGAAGGAAAATTTGAGAGCATGATCAAGACCATGAGTGCTTTCAGGAACCTCATGGATGTCTATAAGGTTTCCGATTATATGGCTTGCGCTACATCTGCCATGCGTGATGCAGACAATGGAAAGGATGTTGTCAAGGCATGTAAGGAAGCAGGCGTGGACATTGATATCATTGATGGGGCAATAGAGGCCCAGATCATATACAATGTGCATAGCCATACCAGCATGGACAGAAATAAGGTTTATCTATATATCGATGTAGGTGGCGGTAGTACCGAGATATCATTGTTCGCCAATGGTGACTTGGTGGCTTCTAGATCCTTTAACCTAGGTACTATCCGTATCTTGGATAATCAAGATAGTCCGGAGACATGGGATGATATGAAGTTATGGGTGAAGAACATTACCAAAGGGTATAAGAATATTTATGGTATAGGAAGTGGAGGTAACATCAACAAGCTATCTCGTTTAGCTAATGAAAAAGCTGATAAGCCAATTTCATATGCGAAACTGAAAGCTTTATATGTATACCTGAACTCTTATTCATTGAAAGATAGGATCAATGTGCTTGAATTAAAGCAAGATAGGGCTGACGTTATTATTCCGGCCTCCGAGATCTTCTTGACCATTATGAAAGTAGGGCACCTGAAGAATATCATGGCGCCACGTATCGGTCTGGCTGATGGAATAATCCAAACATTGATCAATAAAAATCTGAAGAAGGAAAAGGTCTAAATTCGTTGCAAAAATCAAAATAAAGAGTATTTTTGCGATGTCTAAGCCCAGGTGGCGAAATTGGTAGACGCACCATCTTGAGGGGGTGGCGCCCGATTGGGTGTGGCAGTTCGAATCTGCTCCTGGGCACCCTGAAAATGATAGAAGAAGTTATCTTGCTTAGATAGCTTCTTTTTTTGTTCCCCTATATTAACCCCAACAAAAAATCCCCTTTGATTATCAACAAAGGGGATTTTTTAGCCCTTACTACTGGACCATTATGTTTCCCTACAGGTTATTGGCTTTTGCCGTAATCTCCGCAATATCCAGCACCTTGATTTCCTGTTCTTTTTCTTTTACTTTGACACCATCGCTCAACATGGTCATGCAGAATGGGCATGCGGCAGCAACGATGCTCGCTTTGGATTCAATGACGTCTTCAATTCGCTCTACATTGATATCCTTGTTACCCTTTTCAGGTTCCTTGAACATCTGGGCGCCACCAGCACCACAGCACAAACCGTTCGATTTACAGCGTTTTAGTTCCACAAGGTCAGCATCCAGTACCTCTAGCGCTTTACGTGGAGCTTCATATACCCCGTTTCCACGTCCTAGATAACAAGGGTCATGGAAGGTAATCTTCTTCCCTTTAAATTCATGGCCATCGGCTGGTCTCAGTTTTCCCTCATCGATCAAGGATTGGATCAACTGCGAGTGGTGGATCACTTCGTAATGGCCGCCTAAGCTTGGATATTCATTCTTGATGGTGTTGAAACAATGCGGACAGGCCGTAACGATCTTTTTGATTTCATAACCATCCAGTACCTGGATGTTCATCATTGCCTGCATCTGAAATAAAAACTCATTCCCTGCACGCTTTGCCGGATCGCCGGTACAGCTTTCTTCGGTCCCTAAAATGGCATATTTGATGCCTACATGTTGGAGGATCTTGCAGATGTCCCTGGTAATGCGCTGCGCACGTTCGTCAAAACTTCCTGCACAGCCAACCCAGAACAACAGGTCTGGACTTTCGCCCTTGGCAACTAATTCTGCAACTGTAGGTATATGTAATTGATTTTCCATGATTTTAAATTTTATTGATTTGCCCAATTCGCACGGTCTGCCTGTGCATATTTCCACGGTGCACCGTTATTCTCTAAGTTAGAGAACATGTTATTGATGCTGGATGGGGCCTGTGATTCTTCCATCACTGCATACTGCCTTAGTCCTATGATAATCTCCAGTGGATTGATATTGACTGGACATTGCTCCACACAGGCATTACAGCTTGTACAAGCCCAAATTTCCTCTCTGCTGATATAAGTGTCCAATAAGGCCTTTCCATCCTCTACAAAGCTTCCATTCTTGTCTATATTCTTTCCAACCTCTGCTACACGGTCACGGGTATCCATCATGATCTTTCGTGGAGACAGCAATTTCCCGGTCATATTTGCAGGACATGCCGATGTACAACGGCCACATTCCGTACAGGTATAAGCATCCAAAAGATTCTTCCAGGTCAGGTCCTGAACATCCTTGACCCCAAATCGGCTTGGTTCGCCAGTAGGGGGCGGGAGACTAGGATCCAACATCACTTTCACCTCTTCGGTCACAGATGGCATGTTGTTGAACTCGCCTTTTGGTTCCAATCTGCTGAAATAGGTATTTGGGAATGCCAATAGGATATGTAAATGTTTGGAGATCGGTAAGTAATTCAGGAAAGCCAAGACCCCAATGATATGGAACCACCAGCAGAATCTTTCAATCCCAATCAATACCTCCGGCGAATCCGGAAGGATGCCAACTAAATTGGAGCTGATTGGAAAGGAACCCACTGCATGATAGCCATCAACTGCAAGGACCTGTAATTTTAGATCTGCAGCATTCATCGTTAAAAAGGCAGCCATCAATAAGATCTCTGCTGTAAGGATCAGGTTGGCATCCGTTTTTGGCCAATTGTTCAGTTCGCTTTGATTCAGGCGCTTGACCTTCAGCACATTTCTGCGGATCATAAAGACCACACATCCCATCAAAACCAAGAATGCCAAGATCTCAAACGAGAAAATCAGGAAATCATATAGACCGCCCAATGCTTCTGAAAATACACGATGGGTGCCAAATAACCCATCAATCACGATTTCCAGCATCTCGATATTGATGATGACAAAACCTACATACACAAATAAATGGAGCAAAGCTGGGATGGGGCGCTTGAACATCTTCTTCTGTCCAAAAGCTACCAACAGCATAATCTTGATGCGTTCTCCAGGCTGGTCAAAGCGATCAACCGATTTACCTAGCTTTATATTTCTATAGATTTTACTCGCATTCCTGTAAAATAAGAACAGGGCCGCCAGCAAGATAATACCAAAAATGAGTTGACTGATCATAGTTTAATACTTAGGTTAACAAATATAATTAATCAGATTATACTATGCATGCATAATAAATTATTTAGAAAGATTAAAAATAATTGACAGGATTCAATAATGATTAAGAGCCTGGAAATCAAGTTAAGTATAATAATTGATACAACAAATAGCCCTGATAATTAAGCCCCATTTTGTATATTGCAAGCTATTATCAACCTTAAAAAACAAGCTTCCTGTGTCAAAGATGGTGAATATCTGATCATTCAGGCTATTTTGGGTACAGGCTAAAATCTTACAAACAATCAAGAGATGGCAAATAGTAACGACAACTTTGATGTTATCGTCATTGGATCGGGGATCTCCGGAGGATGGGCAGCAAAAGAATTCTGTGAAAAAGGCTTCAAGACCTTAGTCTTGGAACGTGGTTTTGATGTGCAGCATGTCAAGGATTATCCAACTGCATATATGGATCCTTGGCAATTTGATCATCATAATCGGGTGCCGCTTAAAATTAAACAGGAGAATCCTATTGCCTCCAGATGCTATGCCTTCAATGAGGATGCCATGCATTTCTTTACCAAGGACAAGGATCAGGAATATGTGCAAGAAAAACCCTTTGATTGGATCAGGGGGTATCATGTAGGCGGTAAGTCGCTGTTATGGGCAAGACAGGTACAGCGATGGAGCGATCATGATTTTGAAGGGCCTGCCAGGGATGGATTTGCCGTAGATTGGCCTATCCGATATGCCGATATTGCCCCTTGGTATAGTCATGTAGAAAAATTCATTGGAGTTTCAGGAAATCGAGATGGCAATGCAGCCATGCCCGATGGTGAATTTCTTCCTCCATTTGACCTAAATGCGGTGGAACAGATGATCCAAAAGAAATTACCGAGCAAGTATAAGGATCGGCAGGTCATTGCTGGGCGCTGTGCCCATATTACAGACCCTCAGCCAATCCATATCGCACAGGGAAGGACCAAGTGCCAGAACAGGACCATGTGTCAACGGGGATGTCCCTTTGGCGGTTATTTCAGTTCCAATGCATCTACCTTGCCATGGGCCGCTAAAACAGGAAATTTAACCATCAGGCCTAATTCCATCGTGGAATCTATTATCTATAGTGAGGACCAAAAGAAAGCCACAGGAGTGAGGATAATTGATGCCGAAACCCAGAAAACTTCCGAATATTTCGCGAAGGTTATTTTTGTGAATGCTTCTACCATCGCAAGTAACCAGATTTTATTGAACTCGACCTCCAAGCGGTTTCCAAATGGTTTAGGTAATGACTCGGGTCTACTTGGTAAATATATCGCTTTCCATAATTACCTGGGTTCAATTTCTGCGAACATTGATGGTTTTGAGGATATGTATTATTACGGTCGCAGGCCTACACAACCTATTATCCCCAACTTCAGGAATGTGAAGAAACAGGAAATGGACTTCCTTCGAGGTTATGCCTCTTTCTTTGGTGCCTATCGTGGCCGTGGAGGAAGTAGTGAAATGCAAGTTGGGGCAGACTTTAAAGATAACCTGTCTGAAGTAGGTGGATGGGGGATCAGTATGATGATGCAAGGTGAGACCATTCCAAAAGCGGAAAACCATGTTCGTTTAAGTACTGACCTTAAAGATAAATACGGTATGGCGCAGCTCATCTTTAATGTTGGCTATGACGATAATGACCAAAAGAGCATGCAAGACTTCCTGGATCAAGGAGCGGAGATGTTAGATTATATCGGTGCGAAGAATATCAGTCAGCACAACAGTCAGCAGAACCCGGGATTAGATATCCATGAAATGGGAGGAGCGAGGATGGGGAACGACCCTAAAACTTCCATTCTGAACAAATGGAATCAGGTACATGACTGTAAGAATGTTTTTGTCACGGATGGTGCCAGCATGACTTCGACCGGCACACAAAATCCTTCCCTGACCTTCATGGCCTTGACAGCTCGCGCAGCCAATTTCGCCATGGATGAAATGAAAAAAGGAAATTTATAAGCTGATCATTCCCGGTCCAATCGGATGGAAATAAAAAAAGATCAACCCAGGGGTTGATCTTTTTTTTATCCTTTAGCTTTCGGAATTATTTCTTTGGAGCAGCAGCTGGTGCAGCAGTAGCAGAAACACCTAATTTAGTTTTGATGTCTGCAGTCAAGTCGTCACCACCTTGGAAGTAAGGAACACTACCAGAAGAGATGTCAAAAACATAAGCATAGCCTTTTTCCTTAGCTACAGCATTGATAGCAGTCATAACTTTTTGCTCGATAGGAGCGTATAATTCTTGTTGTTTTTTACCAATTTCTTCTTGTGCAGCTTGTTGAACACTTTGGATACGAGTTTCCATTTCACGCATAGTGTTAGCGATAGTTTGAACCTCTGCATCTACAGTTTCTTTGTTCGCTTCACTACGGTTTCTCAATTTCTCGTTCGCATTGTTTTGTTGCTTTTGGTACTCACTGATCATACCTTGAATTTCCTTTTGCTTAGTCTCTTGTAAGGTTTGCATTTGACCTTCAGCAGCTTTGAACTCATTGGTAGACTGAACAATTTCAGCTGTGTTGATATGTCCAATTTTTTGTTGTGCATTTACTGCGTTACCCGCCAATAAAATTCCTGTTGCTAATACTACACTTTTCAATAAATTTTTCATGCTTTTTTTGTTAGTCTTATATTTTCGGATATAAGGATATTCTTGTTTTATGTTAAATAATAAATTAGTTCGCAATTATAATAAAAATTATTAGTTCGCTAAAGAAGGATTAGGTTTCAACCCTAATTTCGTGATAACATCGTTACTTTTATCCAAATTTGGATTGGCATAAAGGAACGCATTTTCACTTCTTTTATCCATAATGAAATCAAATTGACCTGCAGCTGCTACATCTTGGATAGCTTTGCTAACACGAGCCTGTATAGGTTTCATCAAGTTTTCACGTTGTTTGAAAAGTTCTCCTTCGAAACCAAATTTGCTGCGTTGGAATTCCTTTACGGCCTTTTCTTTATTTACGATCTCGTCCTCGCGGCGTCTGCGCATATCTGGATTTAAGTTCGCCTGATCCTTTTGATAGGATTGATACATACGTTCTATTTCTGCGTATTGCTTATCAACCTCAGCTTGCCATACCTTAGATTGATCATCTAATTGCTTCTGAGCTGAATTATATTCAGGGATATGTTTCATGACATATTCTGAATCTACATATGCTAATTTCTGGGCAAACGAAACTGAACCCAACATGGTTAACATCACGATTAATATTCCTATTCTTTTCATCGACATATTATTTTTTAAATTCTATGTTTAAGACAATTTAATTATTAAAAAGTTTAATTAGAACCCACCCATATTTTGGATAATACTGAATGTGAAGTTTTGTTTCCAGCGATCCGTAGTCAATCCAGGGATTGGATCCAATGCATGACCGTAGTCAATACCCAACATACCGAAGATCGGTAAGAAGATACGTGCACCAACACCTACTGAACGACGAACCTTGAATGGATTTACTTCATCAAATTTGTTCCAAGTATTACCTGCTTCAGCAAATGCCAAGGCAAATACCGTTGCTTGGTCATTTAACATGATCGGGTGACGTAATTCAATCTGGTACTTCGCATAAATCGGGCTACCAGACTGGATGGCGATACCTTGTTGGTTGCTTCCTGTAGATGCTGGAATCAACGCACCATTCGCATATCCACGCATCGCAATGATCTCAGATCCTTGTAAGAAGTCAAACCCTTGCATACCATCACCACCTAATTTAAAACGCTCAAATGGGGAAATTGGTGCCTGTGAGCTGTAATTTCCTAAGTAACCAAACTGCGCCTGTGCTTTCAATACCAATTTACCCGCGATCTTGGTATACCATTGGGAATCAAATTTCCATTTATGGTATTCCGTGAATTTATACTTTTCATTGTCTGGAGCAGTTTCATAGTTCATGTTGTTCCACATTGAATATGGAGGCGTCAATTGAACCGAGAACTTGATATGTGAACCAGAAGTAGGATAGATCGGCGCATCGATAGAGTTACGGCTGATCTCTTGGGTAAAGTTGATGTTGTATGCTGTACCATCCGAGAAAACGAAGATACCACCATAGTTATCCAAGAAGTAACGTTGGTAAGACAATGAACTGTTGATCTGGAAATAGTTGTCTGGCCATTGAAGACGTTTACCTAATGTCGCAGTCACACCGTGCATCTGGATTTTAGGGATACCCTCATAATCCTCATAACGGTTTTCCAAATAGTTATAACGTTGTAATTGTGAATTCGAGATATACGCACTCAAACCAAAATAAATAGGTTTCTTACCACCTAACCATGGCTCTGAGAAGGAGAAGCTATAAGATTGATAGCGTTTTCCTGAAGTCTGTCCACGGATGCTCAATTTCTGTCCGTCTCCTCTTGGAAGTGGTTTCCATGATTCTTTCTTGAAGAAATTGCTGGTAGAGAAGTTGTTAAAGGTCAGACCCAATGTACCGATTACCTGACCAGCACCATAACCTCCGGATAGCTCAACCTGATCGGATGGTTTTTCAGCCACCGAGAATTCAATGTCTGTCGTACCTTCTTCGTAGTTTAGGTTGGTCGGCATAGGTTGAACCTTCTGCTCATCAAACATCCCTAATTGGGAAATCTCACGAACACTTCTTACCAATAGCTCACGCGAATATTTTTGACCCGGCTTGGTATAGATAGAACGTAGGACAACACGGTCGTTCGTCACATCATTACCTTTCAGGATTACATTGTTGATCGTATATTGCTTACCCTCAAACATCTGGATTTCCAGATCGATGGTATCTTGGTAGATACGTTTGATCACCGGTTGAACACTGAATGTTAAGTAACCGTCGTTTTGGTAAATCGCAGCGATATCATCCGAGTTCCTGGTCGGACCACTCAATTTGGAGTTTAATTTTTCCTCACTGTAAACATCACCGTGTTGGATACCCAATAGGATATTTAAGGTAGAGTCTTTGAATTTTGAGTTTCCTGACCATGAGATATTACCTACGTAATATTTAGGACCTTCATATACATCGATGTCGATGGCAACTTCGTTGTTGTCATGACGTCTTACGGTATCTTTTAAGATTTGAGCATCACGGAAACCTTTGTCTTGCATTTTGGCAACCAGGTTTGTTTTTGCTTCCTCATATTTATCATCCTTGAACTTCCCTGGTCCGAATACTCTAAACCATGCTCTAGGACGTACACCTTTCATGAATTTAGTCAACTGCTTATTGCTGAATTCTTCATTTCCAGTGAAATTGATACTGTTGACTTTAATCTTTTTATTTCTTTCCACATCCACCACGACAATTTCGTTGTTTGCTTGAGCAGAGTCAGGTTTCGTCGTAATCTTGATATCAGGATAAAGGAAGGATTTTTCCCTTAAGAATTTCTCGATAGTGGCTTTGGTCGTTAATAGGAGGTTGTCATTGACAATTTTACCGGCATTGGTATTTAACCGCTTGCGGACTTCCTCTGTTTGCGATTTGCTCAGTCCATTGATGTCGATCCTGGTCAATCGTGGTCTTTCCACCACCCTGATTTCTAGGAAGATCGTTTCTTCTTGGATTTTGGTAGCATATAATTGAACGTCTTCAAATAGGTTTTGCGCCATCAAATCCTTGATTACATTTGATGTTTGTTCGCTCGGAACCTCGATGTATTGCCCAACTGATAATTTGGAGATGGTGACGAGGACTTCGGAGTCTAGGTACTGTGCTCCAGTAACGGTTACTCCACCGATAACATAGTTTTTAGGGTCCAAATAAGTAATGTCATCTGGATTGTTCAAATTCAAAGGCCTATTTCCTGTTATCTGAGCCTGCGCGAAATTGCAAATTAAGAAGGTGAGTAAAATAGAAAGTTTAATTATACGCTTCATCTACTTTTTATTATGTCTGCTAAAGTACAGCAAAGTCTTGTTAATTTTTGTTAAAAGAAATATTACGAATTTCTGACAGTAAGCCTGTCGAAATTAAAATGTTGCAAAAGTAATGATTTCTTATAATTGTTCACTAGTTTTCCCAAATCTTCTTTCTCTATTTTGATATAGGTAAATACATTCAAATAGAGTTTCCCTAGAAAACTCAGGCCACATGATAGGGAGGAAAAACAGCTCAGAGTAGGCTATTTGCCACAACATATAGTTGCTAATGCGCTCTTCACCGCTGGTTCTGATCAATAGGTCAGGGTCGGGGATGCCATGTGTATAAAGATTGTTGCTAAACATTTCTTCATTGATATCATCTACGGAAATTTCACCTTTTTTAACTTTTTCAGCGATCGTTTTTGTCGCATCCAGGATCTCTTGGCGGGATCCATAGCTCAAGGCAAGGGTCAATGTACAGCCAGTATTGTTCTTGGTTTGTTCAATGGTAGATTGAAGCGTCACCTGACAATGGGCAGGTAAGTCGGACATGCGGCCAATACTGTTGACACGGATATTGTTTTCTTGGAAAGTGGGTAGTTCTTGGTTCAATGAGTTTACTAAGAGTTCCATCAAGGCATCCACCTCAAATTGCGGTCTGTTCCAGTTTTCGGTGGAAAAGGCATATAAGGTCAAATAGTTGAGGCCTATTTCAACAGATGCCTCCAATGCTTCACGGACTGCAGTAACGCCGTTTTTATGGCCAAAGACACGAAGCTCGCCCTTTTCCTTTGCCCAACGGCCATTGCCGTCCATGATGATGGCAATATGCTGAGGTAATCTGTTTTTATCTATCTTATCTTTAAAACTCATTAGATAATTTCATTTATGCTTGAATAGTTTTGTGTCGACCCTAATCCAGACCATGCCACTCGACTTTCTGGAAATCCAGAATCGCCAATCAAGCATCGTAAATCTAGAAGGAGTTGATGATGTAGGTTAAGTAATCCAATCAGGAGGCCAAGCTGTTTTTGTCCTAAATTTTTTATGATAGGAATGATTGCAAATGAATTAAAAAATAAAATTGATTCGCTTTTCATCTCGAATGTTGGTCCCAATAGTTTCAGATTTTATCGTAAAGATACAGGTTTTAAGATTATCCCTGTAAAAATTTTATTGAATTAAAGTGAATAGAAGCTCCTATTAATAATTTCGGACATCGATACCCCAGAGCAATTTTTCACGCAAGATGCCAAAATATTGGTCATTTGCCAATCGGATAAGGTTTATACTAAAAGGTGCCTTTGTGATCAATAAGCTGGTTTTGGTACTCAAGGTATGGCTTTTTGAATCACAGCTCAAAATATATTTCTCTGTCCTGCTCTCTATCTCAAGACGCAATTGCATATTCTCGTTCACCACGATAGGACGTACGTTTAAATTGTGTGGAGAAATAGGGGTAATCACAAAATTCCCACTGCCAGGCATTATGATGGGGCCGCCGCAGCTTAAGGAATAAGCTGTAGAACCCGTTGGGGTCGCGATGATCAGACCATCAGCCCAGTAAGAGTTCAACAGTTCATTGTCCAAAACTGCATGTACCGTAATCATGGCGGAAGAGTCCGACCTAAAAACCGTAATATCGTTCAGTGCAAAATCCTCCCCCTTTATAAAGGTACCATCCGAACTTTCTACCTGTAACAAGGCACGTTTTTGGATCTGATAATTGTTGGAAAGGATTTGGTCCAATGCTTCCTCCATGTGGTTTTTGGAGATATTCGCCAAAAATCCCAAACGACCGAAATTGATCCCCGCCAATGGAATACCTGAATCTTTGATCAACGTTGCGGCAGAGAGCATGGTACCATCGCCCCCTAGGCTGAGCATAAAGGCAATGTCCGCAGGAAGATCTTTATGGGACTTGAATTTCTTAAAGGTAAAATCTAGCTTGCATAAGCGCTTAAGGAAACTGTGGAAATCCTGATGGATGTAAACTTGCACATTCTTTTCACGCAGGTAGGTAAATAGTTCAATGACATATCCAATCACGGATTGGTTAAACTCTCGACCGTATACTGCTATGGACAGCTCTTTCATGCTTTTGATAATATTTTGCGCAAAGATGAAAAATTCTAAGAATTAAATGTTCAAATAGTTCATTAAAAGATTATATCTTTCTTGGATATCATTCTGATCAGAGCCATCGTTGAAGGTCGCTTTTACCACATAGTCATGTCTCCATAAAGAGGCCAAGACTGAGGAAATATTGTTTTTGTTGACCTTGATGGTGAGTTCAACCTTGCTGGAATTCTCAATCGGTCTGATTCCCGTATTCAAAATCTTGCTGTTCTCAGATTCTATGATATGGGCCACATGGGTCAAACTATTGTCCCGATCTTCCATCTCTAGGACGATGATCGCGCCCTTATCCTGGTTGGAGATCGTTTGGTTGACCGATCTCAATAGATCTTTCTGGGTAATGACCCCAACATATTCCTTTTGCTTGTTGACAATAGGCAAAAGGTCAAACTGATAGGTCTCCAGATATTGTAGGGCATCATAGATGTGCTGATAATCGTATAGATAGATAAATGGAAAGGTAAGTTTCAGTTCCTTGATCAAAGTTTCCTCATCTTCAGCCGATAGCAGGTCCTCCTCGGTAATAAGCCCGAGGTATTCTTTACCCTTAACTACAGGAAGTTGATGGAAATGCAGCTCATTGACTTTATCTAACGAAAAAGCAACCGTATCGTTCGGGTGAACTTCGGTATAGAGCGTTGATATGTTTTCACCGATATACATGAAACCTTTTATTTATTAAACTACAATAAACGCAAAACGTTTAATTTTAGTTTAAATATGCGATTATCGCTAAGGTAGTGAAAATATTATTTTGATATAAAATAAAAAGATGTTTTAGTCATCTTAAAACTAATTATGTAATTTTACAAAACTTTTATAAAAGTGTATTATAGAATATGAGCTTACAAAAGCAAGAGAAGTTTATTGAAATCAGGGAAGTAATACGAAAGAAAAGTCCAGGTTTAGCCAAATGGATACCCAAGCCATTATTGAGTTATTTAACAAAGACAATCCACGAAGATGAGATAAACTACATCATGAGAACGTATCATGATGACATGGGATTAGATTTTGTAGACTCATTATTAAAAGAGCTTAAGGTTAACGTACATTTGGAAGGCGCTGAGCATATTCCTTTAGATGAAAGTGTCATCTTTGCTTCCAATCACCCCTTAGGTGGTTTAGATGGGGTAGCTTTTATGCAGGCCATCGGGAAGTATAGAAAAGATGTGAAATTTTTGGTCAATGACATTCTGATGAATGTCCGCAACCTCGAACCCTTATTCGTTCCTGTAAATAAAGTCGGTAGTCAAAGTAAAACAGCTATTGCTGCAATTGAGAATGCCTATGCATCGGACCATGCTTTGCTTGTTTTCCCTGCTGGACTTGTCTCAAGGAAGATTAAAGGGGAGATCGTAGACCTCGAGTGGAAAAAAAGCTTTATATCGAAAGCCAAAAAATATAAAAAAGATATCGTTCCTGTCTATATTGAAGGACGTAACTCGAATTTCTTTTACAACCTATCAAGAATAAGACACAAAATAGGATTAAAAGCAAATATTGAAATGTTATATTTACCTGATGAGATGTTCTCCCAAAGAGGAAAGGACATAACCATCAGGATTGGGGAGAAGATTCCCTATACCCATTTTGACACCAGTAAGAATGAACGTCAATGGGCAGCTGAAGTAAAAGAAATGGTTTATGCCATGGCTCATGGTAAAAAATAATTTATGCAAGAAATAATTCAACCGGTAGATAGAGATCTAATCAAGAAAGAACTTACTAAGGAAGCCTTTGTCCGTTATACCAATAACGGCAGTAATGAGGTCTATCTAGTGAACTATCATACCGCACCTCATATAATGCGCGAGATTGGTAGATTGAGAGAGCTGACCTTTAGGGGAGCTGGCGGCGGTACAGGTCTACCTCTTGATATTGACGAAAACGATACTTCTAAACATAATTACGATCAACTGATCGCTTGGAATCCAGAAGATGAAGAAATCATTGCTGGGTACCGCGTGATAAAATGTGATCAAGCAACGGCTGAGGATGGTGAAATTCACCTTTCAACAGCACATTATTTTGACTTTTCCGAAAAATTCAAAAAAGATTTCCTGCCTTATACCATTGAATTGGGACGTTCTTGGGTTCAACCCAAATACCAACCAGCAATCGACAATAGAAAGGGAATTTTCTCCTTGGATAACCTTTGGGATGGTCTTGGGGCATTGGTCCTGATCAATCCGGACGTGAAATACCTGTTCGGAAAGGTGACCATGTATCCGCATTATAATCAGGAAGCTAGGGATTTGCTGATCTATTTCATGAATCATTATTTTCCAGATCCTGACAATTTGGTAGAACCTGTAAAGGATCTTTATTTAGGTTATAAAACTGATATCACCAAACATGAAGGCATTTTTGACGGTCTGGACTATAAGGAAGGTTATAAAGTGCTGAATGCCAAAGTTAGGGAGCTGGATGAGAATATTCCTCCATTGATCAATACCTATATGAATCTTTCACCGACCATGCGTGTTTTTGGAACAGCTAGGAACAATGAGTTTGGAGAAGTTGAAGAAACTGGTATTATGATTACCTTGGATGATATCTATCCTGCAAAAAAAGAAAGGCATATGTCGACCTTTGAAAGAGATAGGCATTTTGGCCAACGTCCTGTAAAAGCAAGATAGTCTGATGGATAAAAAAAGCTTTTTTTTTGGCTATTTTTATTGACCTCAGTTTAGTTTTATTCGAGACATATTTTGAAAATTCCGAATATGCCTCGAACAAGGGTAAAGCCAAAGCAGAAGGTAATACCAGGACAAATTGGATAAAATTTTATCATTAATATAGAAAGCCCTCGATGATTAACATCGAGGGCTTTTTTATGATACGCAATGCATTAAGTCTTATGGATATAAGGCCATCTCTAAATGGGGGATATTGTCCTCCAGATAGACATCGCTCTCAATCTGGAATCCTAGACCAGTATAGAATCGTTTCAGGTATTCCTGTGCACTTATTCGGATAGGGAGGTCTGGATAGTCCATTTTGATCTGTTCAATGGCTCTGTTCATCAGGAGCTGACCGTATTGATGCTTCCGATAGTCTGCATGGACCACCACTCTTCCTATGGAACTGCATTTCGGATAGGAGACATCAGGGGGCAATAACCTGGCATAAGCAATACAGGTATCTTGGTCCATCGCAAAGAGATGTTTCCCTTTGAGGTCCTTATCATCACATTCGGGATAAAGACAATCTTGTTCCAGCATAAAGACATTGATCCGGAGCTGCAAAATCTTGTAGAGTTCCAGGGAGTCTAATTCTGAAAAGGACTTTATTCTCCAGTCCATATATGGATTAGCTTAATAGTGATTTTACGACTTCAGAAATCGTTCTGCCATCAGCTTGACCAGCAAGTTTCTGGTTTGCCGCGCCCATGACCTTACCCATATCCTTGATCGATGAAGCACCTGTTTCAGCAATAATGCCTTTCACAACGTTTTCTATTGCCTCACGGTCCAATTGTTTTGGAAGGAACTCTTCGATAACTTCCAATTCTTCGATTTCGATGGTATATAGGTCTTTACGGTCCTGTTGCTGATAGATTTCGGCAGACTCCTTGCGTTGTTTTGCTAATTTCTGTAAGACCTTGATTTCGGCGTCTTCGGTCAATGTTTCGCTATGGCCTTTTTCAGTGTTAGCCAATAGGATTGCCGCTTTGATCGCACGCAGTCCACGTAATCTAACATTGTCCTTTGCGATCATGGCCGCTTTGATATCTTGGGTTATTTTTGCTTCTAATGACATATATGATTTGTTTATTTTCTAATAACTAGTGTTCCGTTTGCCTGAGCCGTTGGCATAACCAACAGGTCGTTGATATTGACATGTTTGGGTCTGGAAAGGATAAAAGAGACGATTTCTGCAATGTCCTGTCCCGATAGTGGAGTCAATCCTTTATAAACTGATTTTGCACGGTCCTTGTCGCCATGGAACCTTACTTCAGAGAATTCGGTTTCTACCATGCCCGGGTCAATACTGCTGACCTTGATCCCTTTGGCTAGGAGATCAATGCGCATCGCTTTGGTCAAAGCGTCCACGGCATGTTTCGTTGCGCAATAGACATTGCCATTGGGGTAGACTTCTTTGCCGGCAATGGATCCCATGTTGATGATATGAGCCTGTTCGCTGCCTTCCATCAAAGGGATGACATATTTGCTGACATACAGTAAGCCTTTGACATTGGTGTCGATCATGCGGTCCCAATCGCCAATCTGTCCATCTTGGATTGAATCCAAACCTTGGCTGAGTCCAGCATTATTGATCAAGATGTCGACTTTTTTCCATGCTGCTGGAAGGTTGGATAGGGTGGTTTCTACCTCTTCCGCATTGCGGACATCCAATTTGAAGCTATGGGTTTCGGTATTAGGGTTGATGGTTTTGATTTTTTGGATCAATTCTTCCAGTTTTTCAACTCTTCTGGCACATAAAAGAAACCTGTATTTATTTTCTTTTGCCAATTCCAGGGCGCAAGCTTCTCCGATTCCAGAGCTGGCTCCCGTGATTAAAACTGTCCTCATTTTATTGAAATTTATTTTACTTGGCTTCATACTTTTTTCCAGAATCGAGGTCTGGATTTTCCGTAGATGCGTTATTTGATACACAACAAATATACAACAAAAGACTAAAAATTACGGATACCCGGAATGCTTTCATAAACTTAAAGACTACCTGAAGGAGCTTAACTCGCTGACTATGAATTGAAGAGGGCAAAAGGCCTTAAAATAACTGTTTGAATGACCCTTTCGTGTAGGTTATTCACAACGGTCCATCTTATCCACATTCGGGTAAAGGCTTGATTTTTAATGCGTATATTTAGTTATTAACAGGTTCTTCACATTTGATGTTAATTATTAGTCCCTGTTTTACAACTGCTATTGCATGATTGTTGAAGCACCTAAATTTTACTGTTCAAAACTTGATGGTAGGGCGACTTTTATTTTTCTTACATTTGTTACCCTATCCTTGAAAACAGGGTGAATCAAGCCGAGAAATATTTTTTAGTATGTCTTTAGAAAACGAATTTAACAACAGTACGTCAGGACAACCTAGTCGTGCAAATTTCAACAAGAAAAGAACGAGCTTAAATAACTTAGTCTCCGGATTAGGCAAGCTCCCTCCACAAGCATTGGACTTAGAGGAGGCAGTGTTGGGTGCCCTGATGTTGGAGAAAAATGCACTAAGTGAAGTCATCGATATCCTGAAGCCAGAATCGTTCTATAAAGAGTCGCATCAGAAGATATTTCAGGCTATCTATAACCTCTTCCAGAAGACTTCCCCGATCGATATCTTGACCGTAGTGGCAGAACTTCGCCAAATGGGAGCGTTGGAAATGGTAGGTGGTGCCTATTATATCACGCAGTTGACAGACCGTGTGGTATCAGCGGCCAATATTGAATACCATGCCCGTATTATTTCACAAAAATATATTCAGCGTGAATTGATCAAGGTTTCTACAGAAATCATCAATTCATCCTATGATGAAACATCCGATATCTTCGACCTATTGGACCATGCGGAGAAATCACTTTTTGATATTGCCCAAAACAACCTGCGAAGAGATTCCAGAAAGATGGACGATATCATGCGTGAAGCAATTTCCTCACTGGAATCCCTGCGTGAGAAGACAGATGGCTTGACCGGTATTCCTTCTGGTCTGACTGCATTGGACCGGATGACCTCCGGATGGCAACCTTCTGACTTGGTTATTATTGCGGCTCGTCCTGCAATGGGTAAGACGGCATTCGTGTTATCCGTAGCGCGAAATGCAGCAGTTGACCATAATAAAGCGGTAGCCGTATTCTCCTTGGAGATGTCATCCGTACAATTGGTGAATCGTTTGATCGCTGGTGAAACGGAGATTGAACAGGAGAAACTGAAAAAAGGAAATCTCGCCGACCATGAATGGCAGCAATTGCACTCTAGGATCGGTCGTTTGACTGAGGCGCCTTTAATTATTGATGATACACCGGCACTGAACGTGTTTGAATTCCGTGCTAAGTGTAGACGTCTGAAGGCTCAGTATGATATACAGATGGTAATCGTCGATTACTTGCAGCTGATGCATGGTAAAGCCGATGGTAAAGGTGGCGGAAACCGTGAACAGGAGATCGGTAGTATATCACGTGCCCTAAAATCAGTAGCGAAAGAATTGAACATTCCAGTTTTGGCCTTATCGCAGTTAAGTCGTGCGGTAGAGTCTAGACCTGGTAACAGTAAGCGTCCGATGCTATCCGACTTACGTGAGTCTGGATCAATTGAGCAGGATGCCGATATGGTACTGTTCCTTTACCGTCCAGAGTACTATGGATTGTTGGAAGATGAGGAAGGCCGTTCTACCGTAGGGGTAGGAGAGGTAATTATCTCCAAACACCGTAACGGTGAAACGGGTATTGTACCATTACGCTTCGTAGGTAAATATGTGAAGTTCGTCGATCTTGAGGATGATTTCTCCGGAATGGGTCCTGAAGGTGGTAGCTTCAATGATTTCGGCGGTGGAATGGGCAATGCAATCCAACCATCAGGTAATTTCGGCGACTTCGGCGGAGGTATAACCATGCCATCCAGAATGAATGATATGCCGGATGATGCACCGTTTTAGACTGGAAAAACACTGTAGAGGCGTATTGCATACGCCCGCATCATGAAAAGAAAATATAACGGCACCCGGAAGGGTGCTTTTTTTTGGTGAAAATTGAATAGGATGATACCCCAAAATGGGTATTTATTGATGGCTTGTATAAGGCGGGCGAATGCGATACGCCCTTACAGTATGCTGGACTTTCCAACTATATTTTGATCATAATCTTGGTTCAAACCATGATCTTGGTCCATCCTCACATCCCATTAATCCTGGTTCAAACCATGATCTTGGTCTATCCTCTTATCCCTTTAATCCTGGTTCAAAAACAAGCTCAAACCTACCTTACCTTAAAATCAAAATACTGATCCTTGAAGGGCTCATTTTTCAGGGTATAATGCCACCATTCTTCTTCGATGGATTTGAACCCATGTTTTTCCATGATGTCCTTAAGTAGTTTTCGATTTGCTTTTTGTTGAGGACTGAGGTTGCTGTAATCATGGTGAGAGGGTTCGCCGAAATAGTCGAAGCCGGTTCCCATGTCCAGTTCTTTTTTGTCTTTCAGGTTAATGATGGTTAGATCGATGGTACTGCCGCGGCTATGGCCAGATTTTTCGGCGATGTAACCCAATTTAAACAGGTTCCGTTTGTCCACATCGGGATAGAATTCTTTTTTTGCTGCCGTGTCGGCAATATCCAAAGCCCATTCCTTAAAGTTATTTACTGCCTGTTGCGGTCTATAGGCATCAAAAACCTTGATACCTAAACCTTGTGCATTCAGTTCTTTTTGGATCTGGACCAATGCACTGGCGGCTTCTTTGCTGATAAATACCTTGTTGGCTTCATAGCCTTTTACCGGTCTTCCCAGGAAGTTATGGCTTCCATAATACCTTAAGTCGATTTCAAGATTTGGAATCTGTTCTTTCAGGTTGACAAATGAATTGGGGATCTCCCGTTGTGTAGCACAGGAAAAAAGTAAGCTGAGTGCCAAAAGTGGTATGAGGAAAGCATATCTATTATTCATGATCTATGGTTATGATGATTATAGGACAAATGTAAAAAACCTTTAGTAGTTTGAAACCTTCTATGGAGGTTTTGGTTTTTGTTAGGGAATTATCCACAATCGTTTTTCGGAAAAAGAGTAATGATTAGTTTTGTCGCAATATGAGAAAGAAATTTGATGTAGAAAATTGGGCACGAAGAGAGCACTTTGAATTCTTTTCGCAGTTTCCCGAACCGTTTCATGGGATTACGGCCGAGTTGGACCTAAGTATTGCCTACCAACAGGCCAAGCAGAAATCCCAGTCTTTCTTTATGTACTACCTGTACCGAGCGTTGAAGGCCATGAATGAAATTGAGAATTTCAGGCTGAGGATCGATGCTGGAGAACTCTATCTCTATGATCAGGTCCATATCTCCAGCACGGTGTTAAGGTCAGATAACACCTTTGGTTTTTCGTATATCGATTTTCATGAAGATGAGGCAAAGTTTTTGGAAGGAGCAAATATCGCTGTTGAAAAAGTGAAGGCTTCTTCTGGCTTAGATCTGAGTGGGGCCAGGATCAATGAGGTGCATTGTTCTGCATTGCCTTGGGTAGACTTTAGCTCGCTTTCTCATGCCAGGAATTTCAATTATCCGGATTCCTGTCCGAAGATATCCTTTGCCAAGTTAATGGATCGTGAGGAAAAAAAAACGATGGCGATTTCGTTACATGCGCACCATGCCTTGGTCGATGGATACCATGTGGGACTGTTTATGCAACGATTTCAGCAATTGCTCGATCAAATCGATTAGGTTTTTGCTATCTTCTTGTCCCTGTGGATAATTTTCTAAAATAGTATGCCTATTTTTATTAAATTTGAGTCCCCATTTTTGAGGCATTACATAAGATAAATTTAGGAGAGTATTTTGGATTTTTTAGCAGGACTGAACCCCTCACAACGAGCCGCAGTTGAACAAACAGAAGGTCCAGTAATGATTGTTGCTGGAGCGGGATCTGGAAAAACGCGTGTAATTACCTATAGAGTAGCCCATTTGATACAAAAAGGAGTAGATCCTTTCAATGTCCTTGTGCTGACCTTTACCAATAAGGCTGCCAAGGAAATGCGTGAGCGTATCATGAAAGTGGTCGGCTCTGAAGCCAAAAATATATGGATGGGTACATTCCACTCAGTGTTTGCGCGAATCTTGCGGGTCGAAGCAGAACTTTTGGGATATCCCAAGAACTTTACCATCTATGATACAGATGACACGAAGAGTTTGTTGAGGACCATTTTGAAAGAAATGAACCTAGATGACAAGCTCTATAACGTAAACCATGTATATGGAAGGATTTCATCAGCGAAGAATAATTTAATATCCCCACAGGAATATAATAAGAATGAGGCAATCCTTGCCGAAGACCAGTCTAACGGAAGAGGGCAATTGGGCCAGATCTATATGGCCTATGCGCAACGCTGTTACCGTGCTGGAGCGATGGATTTTGATGATTTACTTTTCAAGACCAATGTGCTGCTCAATAAATATCCGGACGTACTGCATAAATACCAGCATCAGTTCAAATACCTGATGGTGGATGAGTACCAGGATACCAACTTTTCGCAGTACCTGATCGTGAAGAGATTGGCTGCGGTCAATGAAAATATCTGTGTGGTAGGGGATGATGCCCAGAGTATCTATGCCTTCCGTGGTGCCAATATCCAGAACATCCTGAATTTTCAGAAGGATTATCCGGATGTGAAGGTCTTCAAATTAGAACAGAACTACCGTTCGACCAAGATGATCGTGAATGCTGCTAACAGCATTATTGCGAACAATAAGAATCAATTGGAAAAGAACGTGTTCTCGGATAATGAGGATGGGGAGAAAATCAAGGTTAGCCGCGCCTTTTCAGACAATGAGGAAGGAAAGATCGTGGCAGAGGCCATCTCTCAGGAAAAATCCCTGAAAGGATTGCACTATAAAGATTTCGCTATTCTCTATCGGACGAATGCCCAATCCAGATCGCTGGAGGAGGCTTTGCGGAAATTGAATATCCCCTATAAATTGTATGGTGGAACTTCCTTCTACCAACGTAAGGAAATTAAGGATTTAATTGCTTATTTTAGGCTGACCTTCAACCCGAACGATGAGGAAGCCCTGAAACGTGTGATCAACTATCCACGTCGGGGGATCGGCGATACAACGGTTGAAAAGATCATGGTTGCTGCCGATCAACAGCAATTGCGTTTGTGGGATGTAGTGGCAAATTCCCAAATGTTCCTGGACGGTAGAAGCGCTGCCTCGGTTTCCAATTTTGGATTGATGATCCAGAGTTTCCAGGCGACTGCAAAAACCAATACCGCATTTGATACTGCGATGCATATCGCGCAGCATTCTGGAATACTGAAGGATCTCTATGAGGATAAATCTGTTGAGGGACTTGCAAGATATGAGAATATCCAGGAGTTACTGAACGGTATCAAGGAGTTTTCGGAAAGAGAAGATCTGGAAGAAAAAGGTTTGGATGTCTTTATGCAGGACATTGCCCTATTGACCAATGATGACAAGGATAAGGATCCGAATGCGGACACGGTTTCATTGATGACCATCCATGCTTCTAAAGGGCTGGAGTTTCCAGTGGTTCACATCGTGGGGCTGGAAGAAAACCTGTTTCCATCGCAACTTTCCCTGAATTCGAGATCGGAACTGGAAGAAGAGCGGAGGTTGTTTTATGTTGCCGTTACAAGAGCAGAGAAGAAATTGCACATTTCCTATGCGACATCGAGGTACCGTTGGGGAACCTTGAACAATTGTGAGCCGAGCAGGTTCTTGGATGAACTGAATCCAAGTTGCCTAGACCTTGACTTCAAACCACGTGGAGGCGGGATGATGGACGATGATTTTGGTTCGGAAAGAGTGCAATGGCAGCGTAAGGAAGGCAATTCCGGCGGTGATGTGTTCTCGAAGCCTAAGCCAAAAGTGATAAAGACCACATCGATTTTGCCGAAGGCCCATAAGCCGAGTGCAGACTTTGCACCATCGGATACTTCAGGCCTGCAGGTCGGTATGGAAGTGGAACATGAACGCTTCGGTTTTGGTAAGGTAATTAACCTTGAGGGAAACAAACCGGACATAAAAGCAACTATTTTCTTCAAAGAGTTGGGACAGAAGCAATTGTTGCTTAAATTTGCCAAGCTTAGAATAGTAAATTGATACCCAATTTAGAATTACATATTTAACGCCTTTATAGGGTTAAAGCAAAATAAACATATGATTTTTGATTATAACAGCACTAGACCAAAATTAATTTTGGCAGAATATGGCAGAAATGTACAGAATATGGTCGACTATATCTGTACGCTGTCAGATAGGGAAGAAAGAAACCGCTTAGCCCAGGTTGTCATCGATATGATGGGGGTATTGAACCCGCATTTACGTGATGTATCTGATTTTAAGCATAAACTTTGGGATCATCTCTATATTATTTCGGACTTTAAGATCGATGTGGATTCCCCATATCCCATTCCTACCAAGGAAAATATCCACCATAAACCGGAGCCTCTAAAATACCCGAACCATAATATCAGGTTCAAACATTATGGTCATACGGTGGAGGACATGATCAATAAAACATTGAACATCAGCAATCCAGAAGCTAGATTGAAAATGACCCTGAGCATTGCCAATTTCATGAAAATGGCATACCTGACTTGGAATAAAGATTCTGTATCGGATGATCAAATCCTTCAGGACCTGAAGACTTTGTCGCATGGAGAATTGGTTCTTCCGGGCGATACAGTCCTGACCAAGCTAGACTTCAAAACTCCGCCTCCAGGGAACCGTGTTAAATCCTCAGGCAGCAGCACTGGCCATCAGCAGCAGAACAAGCCGCAAAACAGCTATAACAACAAGAGGAGCAACAATAACAACAACAATAACAATAAGAGGCCCTCGAACAACAATAACAACAACAATAACAGACAGAAAAAAAGTTATAAATAAGACCGGATGAAGAAAGCAATTGAATCGCAACGGGACAATTGCTTTTTTCATGTGGGCTTGATATGAATTGAACAGACCTTTGGGCATAATCATTCCTGAGGTATGGTTGATATGAAAAAACTATGAATGCATTTGAAATTTACGGTGGCAAACCATTAAAAGGAGAAATCGTTCCGCAAGGAGCAAAAAACGAAGCATTACAAATTATCTCTGCAGTACTATTGACTGCTGAGAAAATGACCATTAGCAATATCCCCGACATTAAGGATGTCAATAAACTGATCGATCTTTTGGCAGCAATGGGTGTCGAAGTAAACAGAATCAGTGACGATACCTATGAGTTTGAGGCTAAGAATATCAATATAGATTATTTTCAATCGGAGGAGTTCAAGAAAAAAGGGGGAAGCCTACGCGGATCGATCATGATCGTTGGGCCATTGTTGGCAAGATTTGGAAAGGCTGCTATCCCTAAACCTGGAGGTGACAAGATCGGTAGACGCCGTCTGGATACCCACTTTTTAGGTTTTGAAAAGTTAGGGGCTAAATTTGTCTATGATGCAGAGAACCATTTCTTCAATGTGGATGCAACCCAGTTGAAGGGGACTTATATCCTATTGGATGAGGCTTCAGTTACGGGTACGGCCAATATCGTGATGGCTGCCGTTCTTGCAAAAGGGGTAACCACGATCTATAATGCTGCATGTGAGCCTTATCTTCAACAGTTATGTAAGATGTTGAACAGGATGGGAGCTAAGATCTCTGGGATCGGTTCAAACCTCTTGACAATTGAAGGTGTTGAGCAATTAGGTGGCACAAGCCATAAAATGCTTCCAGATATGATCGAAATCGGTTCTTTCATTGGTTTAGCTGCCATGACTGGGTCTGAGATCACCATCAAGGATGTATGTTTCCAGGAATTGGGGATTATTCCATCGGTATTTTCCCGTTTAGGAATCAAGTTTGAGTTGAGAGGCGATGATATCTTTATCCCTGCTCAAGAGAATTATGAAATCGACACCTTTATCGATGGTTCGATATTGACCATTTCTGATGCTCCATGGCCAGGTTTTACACCGGATCTTTTGAGTATCGTTTTGGTGACAGCGATCCAGGCCAAAGGAAATGTATTGATCCACCAGAAGATGTTTGAAAGCAGGTTGTTCTTCGTCGATAAATTAATCGATATGGGAGCACAGATTATTCTTTGTGACCCTCACCGTGCGACCGTTATCGGCTTGAACAAGCAAAATAAACTTCGTGGAATTGAGATGACCTCTCCAGATATCCGTGCTGGTGTATCATTATTAATTGCTGCATTATCGGCACAAGGAAAGTCCGTAATCTACAATATCGAGCAGATAGAAAGAGGTTATCAGCATATCGAGGAACGCCTAAAAGCATTAGGTGCAGACATCAGAAGGGTTGAGGCACAGCCAGCTGGGCATTAAACCTGAATTGTCTGCCTATTGTTAAAAAAGGAATCAGAATTGGATAATCTACTAAGTCTATATAATTTTGTACTCAAATTAATTGTTCAAACACACAGATGAAAAAAATCACATTATTATCAGCAGTTGCGGCATTAGTATTGGCTTCATGCGCTGGAAACCCAGAAGGTAAAAAAGCTGAAACCAAGGATTCAGTTTCGATCACACAAACTGAAGTAACTGGAGATGCCTATACAGTTGATACAGCTGCATCCAAAGTAGTATGGACGGGTACAAAGGTTACCGGTAAACATACAGGTACAGTAACTGTTAAATCTGGTACAGTAAACGTTGATAACGGTAAATTAACTGGTGCTAATGTAGTATTGGATATGACTACAATTGGATCGACTGACCTAGAAGGTGAGTTCAAAGGAAAATTGGATGGACACTTGAAGTCTGATGATTTCTTTGCAACGGAAAAATTCCCTGAAGCTTCTTTCACGATCACTGAGGTTAAACCAGGTGCGACAGATGCAGACCTGAACATTTCTGGTAACTTGGTTATCAAAGGTGTTAGCAAGAACATTACATTTGATGCAAAAGTTGTTGAATCTACTGAAACTGCAGTGAAAGCTACTGCTAATTTCAACATCACTAGAGCTGATTGGGGTGTAACTTATGAAGGAAAATCTGATGATTTGATCTCTAAAGAAATCAACTTCGACATTACCTTAGTTGCAAATAAATAATTTTATTTAATTCTATAATAAGAGCCTTTGGTCATAGATCAAAGGCTTTTTTTGTGAGCTTCTCCCTCGGGAACAGACTTAATATCTTATTTTTGTAATTCAATTAATTCATTGCCAATGAAAATTACGCTGATCTGTATCGGGAAGACAGATGACCAACATATTGTGAAGGGGATTGAGATCTATACAAAAAGGTTGAAACATTATGTGAACTTTCAGATTGTGACCATCCCTGATATCAAAAACTCCAAGAACTTAAGTGAAAGCCAGCAGAAAGAGAAAGAAGCTCAGCTATTGCTTAAGAATTGCAGTAACCAGGATTTTATCATCCTACTGGACGAACGAGGAAAGGAATATACCTCCGTGGAGTTTTCCGCGTTTCTAGAGAAGCAAATGGTATCCAGTGTGACACATTTGGTTTTTATGATCGGTGGCCCTTATGGCTTTGATGAGACGGTCTATCAGCGCGCCAATGCGAAGATATCGCTGTCTAGGATGACTTTCTCCCATCAGATGGTCCGATTGTTCTTTGTGGAACAGATCTATCGCGCCTATACGATAATGAGAGGTGAACCCTATCATCACGAATAATTTTATGTAAATTGAATATTTAAAGCATCATATATTAAAAGTAAAGGAAAACATGGACGATAATAAATTTAAAAGGGACTATAAATTTAAGAGCCAAGAGGGTGCTCATGGTGGTGGGATCAATAAATGGATCATTATCATCGGCGGAGCAATAGTGATATTATTGGCTTATCTGTTGAGATAGGGGGGCAGATTATTCTGTTTTGCAAGAATTTGAAGAGTTGACAAGGGATAGATTTGAAGAATTTATTGTCCAGAATAGTTATTGGATATAAGACTGTTCAAGTCAAGGTATGTTTATAAATAATTACCTCAACGGTCAGTAGAAAAACGGAGATAATTGATTGGATTAGCAGGCATAAATTAAAACCGGAGGAAGTCTTGATCATTGATGATGATAAATCCCTGAATGATCTACCATTGAACTTCAAGGAGCGCTTAGTTTTGACTAATCCTTATGTTGGATTAAATAACCAAAATGAATTAAAAAGTGTTCTAAAAAGGAAAGTAAAAAAGACAGTTTCGGGTTAAAAAACTTTAAAGGTTTTCAAAAAGCTTTATCATTTAATGGATAAGGCTTTTTTTGTGTCCCCAGAGGCTTATTTGGGTTCTTGTAACAAGGTTTAATGATTCTAGGGGAGAAGTAGCTCAGTAAAGGATGTGTGGGGGGTATAAATAAATAAGGCGATACGGGGAGTATCGCCTTAAAATCACACTAACTATTAATAAAACCCTATAGAACTAGGTGTTTTCAAAACATAGATCTTAGACTAGACTTCAGTCTATCTCCAAGACCCACTGTAAAAGTAAAAACCTTTTATTATAAAATCAAATAAAAGTTGCAACATTTATATTATAATTGAATTTTATCTGTACTTTTTAAAAATTCAACCCACGCAACCTGGTCAGTTTTAAATGTTAAGTCATTTTCTTGCAGTTCGTTTAAAGGAATTAACCTAAACGCTTGTAGTTTTCCTTCTAGGGATTTTTCGGTAAAGTCGAAAGATTTTGTCCTAATGTTTAATTCTACGTTGTTTTTTTGCTCTACTTGATAGTATATGGAAATAATTTGACTATCATTAAAACTTGATTTTTCATAGAAGTCTGTGGTGTAAATATGCTTGATGACCTCAACTTCCATCCCGGTTTCTTCCAGATATTCTCTTTTTAATGCATCGATCAATCCTTCTCCATATTCCAATCCGCCACCAGGGAATTTAGTGAAGGATACATTCTCCGTTCGTTCATCGCTAATCAAAACTTCATTACGTTCGTTGATCATTATGCCATAAACCCTAACATTAAATAAAAACATAGTTAAAAATATTGGATCTTGCCTTGGAAGGGGCAAAATCTAGATGTAGTAATTTGTAAATTCTGAGTCTGGTAAAAGGTGAAGGTAGGGTATCCCTGCCTTCACCATCAATATTATAATGGTTGGAAACCAGAATCCACGGATTCTGTTTCTAAGCCAACCAAGGAGTAGTGTTTTGGTAAAAACCAAGAAATGGTATTCATCGCTTGTTTGTACTCTTTTTCGTTCGAAAAGTTTTTTGGAGTAATGTTGAATACAAGATCTTGTGTGACCTTCTCTTCATCCGTATAATTTCTGGCGATCAACATGACCATCGGGTTCTTCACGCCTGAATACTGTAAGAATTCGCGGATCTGACGACGTGCATAATCAGGTAAAATCTCTTGGGCTGGTTGTCCGACCAAAAGCTCTTCATCACTGCCGATTACAAAATCTTGGTTGTTTATCGAGAAATGGTGCTCGTCGGTATAAAACTCATGGCGCAAGGCATAGTTCAATAAATCTCCATAGCTGAACATCCAGTCAGGATTTTCTTTCCTGGTATTCAATGCCACCCCAAAACCATTCTGTAAAAGGTTGCCTAATTTATTCTTAATGACATAGGCTTGGAAGTTCTCTCCCGGTTCTACCGAACGAAGGTTGAAATAGGGGAAGCCCTCCGTACTCATGATGATCTCTGGTTCGGATACCGCTAGGTTTGCTTCAGCAATATTATCGATAAACTCCGCTACCCAATCATTGTTCCTCTTTTCTAAAGGGATTGTTAGCAGGTTGTTAATGACTAGTGTTTTTTCAAGATCTCCTAAATTCCCGGATCCCGCATTAGCATCAAAAAAATGTATGTTACTCATAAGTCCTTTGAAAATACGGCTAAAAGTAAGGATTATTGTCTTAATGTAAAGTGTTTTATTCAAAAATGATGGGATTTAAAGGACAATTAGGGTAAGATAAACTCGTTTATTTTCTTATTTTTGTTAAAAAAGGAACCACTTTAATGTCAGAATTAAATACGACACGATCAGTGCAATATAATACATCAAAAATAAGCTACGAGGAATTCCGCCAGGTACTCATAGAAGATTATAAACTAGCCACGCAAAGCCGATTTGTCAGTCTATTGGGAAGAAAGGAAGTGCTTACAGGCAAAGCTAAATTTGGAATTTTCGGAGATGGTAAGGAATTGGCTCAGATTGCTCTATCCAAGGTTTTTAAACCTGGGGATTGGCGATCAGGGTATTATAGGGACCAAACTTTGGCTTTCGCCCTAGGGATCAGCAATGTCTATAATTTCTTTTCGCAATTGTATGCTAATCCTGATGTAGAAGCGGATCCATCTTCTGCGGGAAGACAAATGGTGGCCCACTTCGCCACACCTCTTCTGAATGAGGACGGTGAGTGGATCGACCAAACCAAGCAGGTTAACTGCTTTTCTGATATTTCCACCACCGGTGGACAGATGTCAAGGATCCTAGGTTTAGGATTGGCATCGAAACTTTATAAAAACAATCCTAATCTCTCCCATAAAGATAAGTTTAGCAATGATGGACAAGAGGTGGTTTTCTGTACGATAGGAAACGCCGCGACCTCGGAAGGGGTGTTCTGGGAAACGGTGAATGCTGCCGGTGTGAAGCAACTGCCTGTCGTGATCTCCATTTGGGATGACGGTTATGGAATCTCCGTTCCTAATGAAATCCAAACCACCAAAGGTGATATCTCTGCTCTGCTGAGAGGTTTTCAGGAGGATGAAGCAGGTCCTGGATTTGAAATATTTCGCGTGAAAGGCTGGGATTATGCCGGTCTCTGCGAGGTATATGAGAAAGCTGCGGATTTTGCCAGAAACAACAGTAAACCTTGCCTGGTGCATGTTGTCGAAATGACCCAACCGCAAGGTCACTCCACCTCCGGATCGCACGAACGCTATAAAAGCCATGAACGATTGGAATGGGAAACCGAGTTTGATTGCAATAAGAAAATGCGGGATTGGTTGATAGATTCTGGAATGGCTACCGAGGAAGAATTGGCAGCTCTCGATTCGGAAGCAAAGGATTTTGTGAGGAAAGAACAGAAACGTGCCTGGGCAGATTATAGAAAAACGCTGCAGGTGGACCTACAGGAAGCTATTGCTAAGTTGGAAGGGATCAATCATCATGCTGCAGAAATACCTTTAAAAACCTTGTTGTCAACTACAGAGCCTTCTCTTAAGGAGGTTTATGTAAATGTCAGACGCGTCATTAGGGAGCTTCGTGGAGTGGATGTTTTAGGGAAAGAAGAGTTGATATCATGGTTCCGCGAAAAACAGAAAATTAACCATGGTCGATTCAACGATAAGCTATTCGTTGATACTAAATATTCTCCACTGTTAGTGGAAACCGTTCCTGCTGAATTTGATGAGGATTCTCCTATAGTGGATGGTCGTGAGGTACTGAATGCTTGCTTCAAAGCTAATTTTGATAAAGATGCGCGACTGTTGGCATTCGGAGAAGATGTTGGTAAGATTGGTGATGTAAATCAAGGATTCGCAGGCTTGCAAGAAGAATTTGGGAGCCAGAGGATCTTCGATACCGGAATTCGGGAGTCTGCAATAATTGGAAAGGGGATAGGCTTAGCTGTTCGTGGCTTTAGGCCTATTGCTGAAATTCAATATTTGGATTATCTGATTTACGCAATGCCTGTTCTCAGCGATGATTTAGCGAGTTTGAGTTATAGAACAAAAGGAAGGCAAAGAGCTCCTTTGATCGTAAGGACCCGTGGTCATCGATTGGAAGGTATTTGGCATTCTGGATCACCGATGTCAGTGCTTTTGGGCGGTTTGAGAGGAATGCATATCTGTGTGCCAAGGAACATGACCCAAGCTGCTGGAATGTATAATACGCTTCTTAGATCCGATGAACCTGCAGTAGTGGTAGAATGTCTGAATGGTTATAGATTGAAAGAGAAAATGCCGGTCAATATCAGTGAATTTACCGTTCCGATTGGGAAAGCTGAAAAGATAAGGGAAGGTGCTGATATTACGGTAGTGTCTTATGGATCAACACTTAGGATTGTGCAAGAAGCTGCTTTGGAATTGGATAAATTGGGTGTTTCCATAGAAATCATTGATGCTCAATGTTTGCAACCGTTCGATAGAGACAAGATTTCTGTTGAATCCTTAAAGAAAACAAATAGATTATTAGTGGTGGATGAAGATTTCCCTGGAGGAGCCTCTTCTTATATCACCCATGAAATATTGGAAAAACAAGGTGGTTATTACCATTTGGATGGACAACCTAAAACCTTGACTGCAAAAGCTCATCGTCCGCCTTACGGCTCCGATGGAGACTATTTTACTAAACCAGCTGTTGATGATGTCGTGGAAACGGCTTATCAAATGATGTCTGACAGTAATCCAACAACATTTCCTCCTATCTTCTAGGAGGAAATGTTCCTGAATATTATATACCGTTTGAGAATAGGGATGCCGCTCCGATAATCGCAGCATGCTCTTGGTATTGACCAATCTGAACCTCAAATCCTTCCAGAACAGATTTGTCTGGGAAAATACGGTCCCAAGCCTTTACAATGTTCCCGCCAATTACAAAGGACTTGCAATCATGCTTTTGGCTAAAAAACTCCATAAAACGCAATAAGTGTCCCTGATATTCTGAAAGCAATTGAGTTACTTCTTTGGTTTCAGCATGTTTTTCAAGGATCTCCCTTAATCCGCTTTCCTTAAATCCTGCTAATTCCTCAAATCGCTTTACAAACCATCTTGTTACCAGGTATTCTTCAAAGATAGAGTCCTTATAGACCGTATCCCAAAGATCAGCATCGAATGCTTTCTCTCCCTGACTCCAAACTGCGCTCCCTAAACCTGTTCCCAAAGTAATTCCTAAAATCCTATCTTTATGGTCTAATCCACATCCAAAGACCTCGCCTTGTAGAAAGGCAGCAGCGTCATTGATGTATAGAATTTTGAAATCTTGTTGACCAAGCCCTTCTAAAATAGGCTCAGTAACTTTGATATTATAAATACTATCGTATTTTGATTGACCCTTCATGAGGGCAATTCCCTTATCGTAATCAAAGGGGCCTGGAGCAGCAATTCCAATGTTAACTACTTCTAAATCAGTTTTTTCTAGGCAGGATTTCATGTTAGTGGTCCAGTCAAGAAAAATCGATTTAGCATTTTCCAATGAATTTACATGCGAACGGGTGATGGTTTCGTTAAGAATTCTCCAAGAATCCTTCTCAACGATCGCTGAAGTGATATGTGTCCCGCCAATATCACATGAAAGAATATAATTGCTATTCTGCATTCTTTAAATAGGCCTTATATTTTAATAAATGGTCAGCTATTACAAGGGCAGCCATGGCTTCCACGATAATAACTGCACGAGGTACAACACAAGGGTCATGGCGTCCCTTTCCTGAAATGGTTGTTTCGTTTCCTTCTTCATTTATTGTGTTCTGATCACGCATGATCGTAGCAACAGGTTTAAATGCAGTGCGGAAAGTAATATCCATTCCATTAGAAATGCCTCCTTGAATACCTCCTGAAAAATTGGTTAATGTTTTTACTTGATTATCTTCCTTTACAAAGATGTCGTTGTGCTCTGAGCCTAACATTTTTGAACCTTCAAATCCCGATCCGTATTCAAAGCCATGAACAGCATTAATACTCATCATTGCCTTGGCTAGGTCTGCATGAAGTTTGTCGAATACTGGCTCTCCAAGTCCGACTGGAACCTTTCTGATGACAGTGGAAATAACACCGCCAACTGTGTCTCCATTTTTACGGACTTGATTGATGAATTCTTCCATTTCGGAAGCACTGGCAGGGTCAGCACATCTTACGATATTGCTCTCCCTGGTTTCCAACAATCCATTTAAATCATTTAGCTCCAGATTAGGAGCCTGGATATTCCCTACGGCAGAAACATGGGCAAATATTTCGATTCCGTATTGTTTTAAGAATAATTTTGCAATTGCTCCTGCTGCTACACGAGCTGCAGTTTCTCTTGCTGATGACCGACCACCACCACGGTAATCGCGGATGCCGTATTTCATTTGATAAGTGAAATCTGCGTGAGAGGGTCTGAATTTATCTTGAATGTGAGAATAGTCCTTAGAACGTTGGTCTTCATTTGGAATTACGATGGCAATGGGCGTGCCTGTAGATTTTCCCTCAAAAGTACCGGATAGAATTTGTGCAGTATCGCTTTCTTTTCTTTGGGTTGTGATCTTGGATTGGCCAGGGCGGCGTTTGTCCAATTCTGATTGAATGAATTCTTCATCAATTTCAACCAGCGCTGGGCATCCATCCACTATCACCCCAATTGCCTTTCCATGTGATTCCCCGAAAGTGCTTATCTTAAATAAATCTCCAAAAGTATTTCCTGCCATAATTCGATAATGCCCGTAAATATATAAAAATAGATATGAAAATTGCTTAGCTTATAATAATATTATTTTTCAGTGATTTGGAAGCCATGTTCTTCTAGATGCTGCCAAAACATAGGATATGATTTTTCAACCACGATAGGTTCTTCAATGGTAACTTGATTGAATACTAATGCCAGTGGAGCAAAAGCCATTGCCATGCGGTGGTCTTCATAGGTTGCAATAGTAAGGTTTCCTGGATCTTGTACATCAGCGGTCTTCAAGTGATAAGTTTCACCATCTGCGATCAGTTTTGCTCCGAACTTACCGATTTCAGTCTGTAAGGCAAGGATTCTATCTGTTTCCTTGATTTTCAAGGTTTCTAACCCTGTAAATGAAACGTCCTTTTTTAAAGCTGAAGCAATAACGACAACTGTTTGAGCTAGATCAGGACATTCTTTAAAGTCGAATAAAGATTTTTCAGACTTGCTGTCCACTTTTTTCAAATGGAGACCATCTTTTTCAAAGCTTGACTCCACTCCAAAATGCGTCATGATTTCAACGATTGCCATGTCGCCTTGCAAACTATGTTCTTTTAATCCAGGCAACACAATTTCCCCGTTTTGGGAAAGAGCAACGATAGAGTACCAATATGAAGCTGCACTCCAATCTGGTTCAACATAGATCACTGACTCAGTAAAATCCTGCTTAGCAATCTGGATTTTATTTTCTTCAAAATTGTATTGGATCCCACATTCCTTCAGCATTTCCAAAGTCATGGTTACATAAGGCCTAGAAGTCAATTCGCCTATAATATCAATGGTCAAACCTTTCTTTAAGGAAGGAGCGATCAGCAATAGCGAAGAAATATACTGGCTACTGATATTACCTTGAATTGAAATTTGTTCTTTGCCTTGAATCATTCCACCTTCAATTTTTAATGGTGGATAACCCGCCTTGTTTTCATAATGGATATCAGCACCCAGGTCCTTTAGGGCATCCACGAGAATCCCGATAGGTCTCAGTTGCATCCTTTCAGTTCCCGTTAAGATAAAGTTTCCTTTGATCAAGTTCAGGTAAGAAGTCAAGAACCTCATTGCGGTACCTGCAGGACCGATATCGATGCTGTTGATTCCAGGATTAGGATTAGAAGCTTGGTTCAGGGCAGCATTTAAAGTTACGGTATCAGCTGCTTCAGAAAGATTTTCAACGCGTACAGCACCTTTACTTAATGCTCTGATAATAAGAGCACGGTTGCTCTCTGATTTTGAACCAGTAAGTTGAACCGTGCCTTTAATTTCTTGCGAAGGGTGAGTTAAAATTAAGCTTTTCGCCGTCATTCTTAAGCCTCCGCAACCGGTTTAGTGTTCATAACCTCGTTTTGCTTACGAATCGATTCGTTATGCAACAACTCTAAATATTTTGAAGTAAACTCTTCGCTTAGGTTAAGGGCCTTCGCTAATTGAATACGTTTCTGAACGATTTCATCCCAACGGTTGATCTGAAGGATCGTTACATTGTTATCTCTTTTGAACTCTCCGATTTTCTCAGCAATTTTCATACGGTCAGCGATCTGTTTGATGATTTGGTCATCCAACTTATCGATCTGTCCACGCAATTCAGCTAATTTATCTTCGAATGCAGGATTGTTAGATTCAGGCTTACGTACAGCTACATTATCCAATAGTTCAGACAAAGCTGCAGGGGTAACCTGTTGTTTAGCATCTGTCCAAGCAACTGAAGGATCGATATGCGACTCGATGATCAAACCTTGCATATCCATATCCATTGCTTTTTGCGTAACGTAAGGGATTAATTCACGGTTACCGCAGATATGGCTAGGGTCGTTGATGATAGGCAATTCAGGAGCGATCGCTTTCAATTGGATAGCGATATCCCACATTGGTTCATTACGGAAAGCTGTCTTTTCGAAAGAAGAGAATCCACGGTGGATAGCAGCTAATTTCTTGATTCCAGCTCTATTTACGCGTTCCAATGCACCAATCCATAGAGAAAGGTCTGGATTCACTGGGTTTTTAATCAATACAGGAACATCAACACCTTGCAATGCATCTGCAATCTCTTGAACTGTAAATGGGTTCGCAGTAGAACGAGCACCAATCCACAAAATATCAATTCCAGCGGCCAATGCTTCCTCAACATGTTTTGCCGTAGCTACTTCTGTTGCGGTCAACAAGCCGGTTTCTTCTTTAGCTCTCTTCATCCATTCCAAACCGATGCTGCCAATTCCTTCGAATTCTCCTGGTCTAGTACGAGGTTTCCAGATACCTGCACGCAAAACATTCACTTTTCCAGTGTTGGCTAATAAATGTGCTGTAGATACCACTTGCTCTTCTGTCTCAGCACTACATGGTCCGGCAATGATTAAAGGTTTATCCCCTGTATCCAACCAAGATTTTAAAGGGAGAATGTCTAATGAATGTTTCATTGTATTTTAGTTTGATTATTTACTTGTTAAATTATTTTTTGATTTAGATCTTTTCGTTTTTCAGGTATTCACCCATGATGCTGAAGTTCACGGTGTGCTTCAGGACCTTACGGATGGCAGCATCATAGTCAGCTTGTTTTTTCCATTCCACATCCACATAGAAATCATATTCATTTCTTCTGCCTACAACGGGCATAGATTGTATTTTGCTCAGGTTGACATTTTGTTCAGCAAAGCATTGTAAGACCATCGCTAATGCACCAATAGCATGGGAAGTCTGGAAAGATAATGAAGCTTTGTTAGCATTTTTCTGCTCTTCTAATTCGTTTGAAAGGATCAGGAAGCGGGTAGAATTCTTTTTATTGGTTTCAATTCTCTTTTCCAAGATCTCCAAACCATACAGTTTTGCGGCGGCTTCACTTGCGATAGCGGCGGTATGGGTCAATTTCTCATCCAAGATCTTTTTGGCACAAGCTGCCGTATCCATTCCTTCCTTGATGGTCCACTCAGGGTGATCACTTAGGAACTCATCACACTGCCTAATGGCAATAGGGTGGGACTCGACAAATTGTACATCTGAAATTTTAACTCCAGGCAATGCCAAAAGATGCTGTTGGATATTAAGATGAACTTCGCCGATGATATGAAAGCGGTAGTCCCTTAAAAGATTGTAATTAGGTAGAATGCTTCCAGCAATTGAATTTTCAATCGCCATCACGACATAGTCTGCTTTTCCTTGCTTCAGGAGGTCACATGTTTTCTTAAATGATGAACATTCAAGCGTTTCTATGTCCTTGCCGAAATATTTATAGGCAGCTTCCTCATGAAATGAAGCTTTTACTCCTTGGATGGCAATCTTTATTTTCTCACTCATTATCTTTATTATGCTTTACTTTTTTGTCAAAAAAAAGGTCCCAAACTTTTCAGCTGGGACCCTTCAATATTTTCTAAATACCATATACTAGTCCCAGCTCTTATCTTTAAAATAAAAGAACCAAAAGTTGGTATATGTATATTGTATGTTCATTTCCCGTTTATTTGTTTTCAAATATAGAGCTTCTTTATTTAAGTGCAAAATATTTTTTTAAAAAATATTGTTTTATGCTATAAAAACTAATCAAAAATAACGTAAAAATACATTAAAATTTACTATAAAAATAGCCTAAAAAATAGTCGTAAATTATGGATAATATGTCTATATAAATAATAAAATATGCCTTTAAAACGAATTAATGTGATTTTGTTAAAATTTTGACTTATAAAATTCGTCTAAAAAAAAGCATAAAAAACACCAAAAAATAGCGCATAAAAATGGTGAAAAAATATTTAAAAATTTAACAAAAATCAGCTCATTTCTCAGTCAAAAAAATGATGTTTTGAAGCAATTTCTGATTTCTCAATACTTGATTGATCCTTTTCCTACTCTATTTGCTATCTAGAAAAGGATATATTTGTAGCATTTCGAAGAATAGTACAAAAATGCATTATATCCTCATTTCGGTTCTCTGTTCAGTGACTGTTGCCATCATTATCAAATTGGCCAGACAGCGTGGAGTGAACTACTTACAACTCCTGGTCTGGAATTATCCCATTGCACTTTTCCTAACCTATCTGGTGCTGAAACCCCAAATTGTTCCTTGGACTTCCAACCTTCCTTGGGCAATCTATGTTCCTTTGGGGTTCCTTTTACCCTTTATATTCATATGTCTGGCCCTTTCTATCCGTTATGGAGGAATTGTCAAAACGGAGGTTGCTCAGCGATTATCCCTATTTATTCCATTGTTAGCAGCCTATTTCTGGATGAATGAAGAATTTGCAGCCAATAAGTTTATTGGTATCGCAGTAGGATTGGTTGCTATCGTGTTTTCTATAGGTTGGAATAAGAATGATCGAGTTCAGGGAAAGCAAATTTGGATATACCCTTTGTTGGTGTTCTTCGGGATGGGTATCATTGATATTCTTTTCAAGCAGATAGCCTTAAACAGCCAGATAACCTACATGTCCTCCCTTTGGATAGTATTTACCCTGGCTTTAGGATTTGCATTGCTCTTTCTAGTTTACCTCCTATTTGTCAAAAAACAGGACTTTGACAAAAAATCCCTCCTTTACGGCGCTATTTTAGGCGTTTTTAATTTTGGAAACATAGTCTTTTACATGAAAGCGCACAAAGCACTGCCTGATAGTCCATCCCTAGTTTTCACAGGGATGAATATTGGCGTGATTGCGGTGGGAGCGATGGCAGGAGTGATACTATTTCAGGAGAAACTTAGCGTTTACAATAAAATTGGGCTATTTTTGGCCATTATTTCAGTTTTATTAATTGCATTGCTGTGAGTTTATTCGAAGATACATACCAAACTATTGAAGCACCTTCAGAAGGAATTTTTAGGGACAAGGGAAGCAAGTTTATCGCCTATGCCTATCCCTTCAGGGACGAAAGTAAGCTTAAGGATATTATCGCTGAATTGAAATCCATGCACCCCAAAGCCCGCCACCATTGTTATGCCTATCGGCTTAGCCCAGACCGTGCAGTGTTCCGGGTAAATGACGATGGAGAACCCTCAGGGACTGCAGGGAGACCTATATTGAATGTTTTGCTCTCCATGGATGTCACAAATATCCTGGTGGTGGTCGTTCGTTATTTTGGAGGAACCTTATTGGGAGTATCAGGCTTGATCAATGCCTATAAAACAGCAACCCAAGAAGCCCTTGCAGAAGCAGAAGTCGTGGAAAAGACCGTAAATGATGTCTACGAATTGAAGTTCGATTACCTACAGATGAATGATGTCATGCGGATTGTTAAGGAAACAGATCTAGTCGTTTTGAGTCAAGATTTTGATACGAATTGTAAAATTACCTTCGAAATCCGTAAATTACAGGTAAATGAAGTGATCGGGAGAATGGAGAAGATTGAGGGGGTAGAGATCAATTACTTGCGAACCATATGATTAACGATTCTGAACTAATTATTAATTCCGATGGAAGTATTTACCATTTGAATTTATTGCCATCTGATATTGCCGAAACTGTAATTTTCGTCGGAGATCCTGACCGTGTTCCTGAAGTTTCCAAATACTTCGATGATATCGAGATCAAAAAAGGAAGACGAGAATTTATTACCCATACTGGTTCCGTCAAGGGAAAAAGGATCACCGTTATTTCTACAGGGATTGGAACAGATAACATTGATATCGTCCTGAATGAATTGGATGCTTTGGTCAATGTCGATTTCCAGACCAAAACCCTAAAGCCTGAAATCAAATCCTTAGATATTATCCGAATTGGAACCTCCGGGTCTATCCAAGGGAATATTTCCATGGGTACCGTATTAGCTTCCGAATTTGCAATAGGATTCGATACCTTAATGCAATACTATAGAAAACCTTATACCGAGCCCGAAGTCCAATTGCAGGATGCCGTAGTCAAGCACTTTGATAGCCTAACATTCAAACCCTATGTAGGCCGGGCGTCCCAAAAGCTTTTGGATCAATTTGCATTCGACCTTCCAAAGGGAATAACCATGACAGCCCCAGGTTTCTATGGCCCCCAGGGCAGGAATGTAAGGTCCAACAATATCTATCCGGACCTCATCAAGAATGCCAACAGTTTTGAAATTTCAGGAAGAAACATCACCAATCTAGAAATGGAAACTGCGGGGATCTATGCGCTCAGTAATATGTTTGGTCACCATGCCATCTCCATCAACGCAATACTTGCCAGTCGAGTGAGTGAATCTTTTAGTAAAAATCCCCAAGAAATTGTTGATAAGGCAATAAGATTGGTGTTAGAGAGAATATAAGCTACCCCGTCCCTTTCCTTGTCGAATCAAACTTCAACAGAATAAACAACAATATGGTAAAGGACCATAATGAGGATCCTCCATAACTAATAAAAGGCAATGGGATACCAATTACAGGGACGATTCCGATGGTCATTCCGATATTGATAAAGAAGTGGAAGAATAGGATAGAAGCTACCCCGTATGCATAGATCCTGGCGAAGGCGGTACGTTGTCTTTCCGCAATATTCACAAGTCTTACCAGCAAAGCAACATAGATGGAAATCAATACTACAGAACCTACAAAACCCCATTCTTCACCCACCGTACAGAAAATAAAGTCGGTACTTTGTTCTGGCACAAAGTTATATTTTGTTTGGGTACCTTGGAGATAGCCCTTTCCAAAAAGCTGACCGGAACCAATGGCAATCATCGATTGGTTCAGGTTATAACCTTGACCTTTGGGGTCATCCATTTTGCCCAAGATAATATCGATACGGTTTCTTTGGTGCGGTTGTAGGATTTGCTCATAAGCGAAGTCCACGCAGAGCACATACACACTGGAAACCACAAATAGGATCGCCATATTGATCAGGTTCTTTCGTTTTTTGCGCATCATAAAGGCGAAAAAACCGCAGACCAAGGCCAATATACCGATCAGGATCCATTGATTGACCAATAATGCCAAGACGAAAAGGAATATCGCCAAGCCACCAATGATCAATAATCCTGTGCTCACATAACCTTCCCTATAGAACACAAAGATCAAGGCAAAGAAAGCCAAGGCAGAACCCGTATCAGGTTGCAACATAACCAAAGCAACAGGAAACAATACAATACATGCACCTATGAACAAGGTCTTCATATTGGGGTTTTTGTTCGTCTGGTTACTGAGGTAGTAGGCCAACAATAGACAGGTTGCCAACTTTCCAAACTCAGAAGGTTGCAACCTAAAACTACCTAAAGGTATCCATGCCTGGTTACCCCCAACATTTCGACCAACCACCAATACAGCCACCAAAAGCAGAATGACGATGATATAGATAATAGGGGCCGAGGATATGAAAAATCGGGAATCAATGATCAGGATACAGATACCAATGATCAGTGCCGTAAAGATATAAATGGATTGCTTTCCGTAGTTGGTCGCCAGATTAAATAAACCTGGATTCTCAGCATCGTATACTGCAGCGTGGATATTGAACCAACCGATCAAACATAAAGCCAACCACAATCCAATGGTCAACCAATCAATTCTACCGAAAAAACTTTTCTTATGTAGGTTATTCATGGTTTCTCCTCACTTGGCTATGGTGCACTAATACTGCAGATTCCGTTTTTTTCTTTGGGTCTACTGCTGCGGTACGTACCGTTTGTGGTTTATTGTTATTCTTAGTACTGTTCTTTTTGATGCTTTCCTCTTTCTTCACTTTTGGCTTCGGCATTAAGTTACCATTATAGATCCTGTCCTGAATATATTTAGGCAAGGAGATGGTATCCTTCAGGTATTTTTCAACCATCATACTCGCGATCGGAGCCGCCCATGTCCCTCCATAACCAGCATTCTCTACGAAAACCGCAATGGCGATTTTAGGATTATCCCTTGGTGCAAAAGCAAAGAATACGGCGTGGTTTTCACCATGTGGGTTCTGAACGGTACCCGTTTTTCCGCACATCTCAATTCCAGCTATTCTTGAGGCCGCGCCGGTACCACCCTGGTTCACTGCTTGGCTCATTCCCTCAATGACAGGCTCATAGTGTCTGGCATCAACACCAGCAGAGATCTTCTCTGTAAATTCTTCCTTCACGATCTGCTTTTCGCCAATTCCCTTAATGAGGTGCGGGCGGTAATAGAATCCTCGATTTGCCACAATGGCCATGATGTTGGCCATTTGCAATGGTGTGATCCCTAGTTCACCTTGACCGATAGAGAGGGAAATATTAAAACTAGATCTCCAATTTCCGCTCCCATATCTTTTGGTATAAAAGTCTGATGTAGGTACAAGTCCCGGTTTTTCGCCTGGAAGGTCTATCCCCAATTTATGCCCAAGGCCAAATTTTCCCAATGCTTCCTTCCAGAGGTCATAGGCTTTCGGACCGCTCATTCCTCTGCTGTCGATCATTTTGGCATATACATACCCATAATAGGTATTACAGGACATCTTGATGGATTTTACCAGTCCGGTTGCACCATCAACGTGAGTACAGCGCATTATCGCACGTCCACCACCATAGCGATATCCACCTGGACAATAAAACACAGTCTGATCATTTATCACACCAGCTTGCTGGGCAGTTAGAGCAGAAACCACTTTAAAAACGGATCCCGGAGGATAAGAAGCTTGAATGGGACGGATAAACATAGGTTTGGTTTCATCATTCAACAATTTCATGTAATTGTTTCCTAATTCACGTCCAACCATCATATTTGGATTGTAAGATGGACTACTTACAAAACTCAAGATCTCACCCGTGGAAGGCTCGATGGCAACCACAGAACCTAGTTTGTTTTTCATCAGCTTTTCAGCCAATATCTGAAGGTCTTTGTCCAAGGAAGAAACAAGTCCATCCCCTGTAACAGCAAGAGTGTCATATTTACCATCCATAAAACTACCCTGAGGTCTGTTCAAGGCATCAACCATTTGGTTTTCCACCCCACGTTTACCCCTCAAAAGTTCTTCATAGGCACGTTCTACTCCAGATGCTCCAATATAATCTCCAGGGCGATAAAAGCCATTCGATTTTTCAATATCTCTTTCATTCACCTCCTGGATATAACCCAAAAACTGCGCGGCAATACTATCAGGATAACTACGAACGGTACGGTTAAGAGGGTAGAAACCCCTGAACTTATACAGGTGTTCCTGAAATTTGGCATAGACAGTCGATGAAACCTGCTTCATAAATTGTGATGCCCGATAGGGTGAGTGTGCTTTCGCCTTTCTCATCCGAACATTGAAATCAACCGTGTCGATCCCTAATAGGTCACATAGCAACAGGGTGTCCAGATCCTTGACTTCCCTAGGGGTAACCATGATATCATAAACAGGTTCATTCTGGACCAAGACTTTACCATTCCGGTCTAAAATAACACCTCGTGCGGGATAGATGATCTTTTTCCGCATGACGTTGTTGTTGGCTGATAGAAGGTATTTGTCGTCGATGACCTGTATATAGAAGAGTCTTGCTACAATAACGAGTGCAATAGCAATGAAGATTCCTTGGATAACGAACTTACGGTTGAAATAACTATTGTTCATGAGAATAAGACCGTAATTTTTAATTACTTAATAAGCGAGATTTTCTTTTGTAAATAAGTATACTAATCAATATGATTAACAAGATAGTAAAAATACTGCTTAGTAATATGCTCAGTAGTGTGCTTAAATAGTTTGAGAAACTAAAATATTCTACATGCAGAAGAACGAAATGGTGGATCAACGTTCCGATAGAAATATAGGAAAGGAACCATTTGGCGCCCATATTGCCTAATGAAGGAGTTTCAAAGGAATCCTGAACATCAACGTCCAAGGTAATTCTATGGAAAAATATCCTATACCAGGTCAGGGCTACGCAGGCTGCAGCATGCACACCTATCGAATCATAAAAGGCATCTACGGTTAGTCCTGTTAGGAAGGCCAATACATACAATACAAAGTTTGGTGTACCGATGGGTAACAAAAAGATGATCAGGATATACGGAAAAGGAGTCGCTAAGTTATAATATCCAATATTCTTGAACAATACAACTTGCATCGCGATCAATACAATAAATCGAATAATATTGAAAATTATCACCTTACCCATCATTATCCTCCGTTACGGCTTCCAATTCATTTTTTTCATTCTCCAGCAGATCCTTCACCACATACACATGGTTTAGATTGCTGAAATTCGTCCTCAATTTAATCTTGATGTCCAGGAAGGAGCCTCCTGAACTTATACCAGTTTCTTCCACCGATCCAATTTCAATACCTTTCGGAAACAGGGAAAACCCTGACGTGTAGATCTTTTGTCCTTTTTGGACTTTAAGATGGTTTGGGATATCCTTGACAATGGCAAACTGCGGGTCGGTTGTATTTCCCCAGACCAAAGATCCAAAGACATTTGTGGTATCCATGGTCACTGAAACCCGGGTATCTGGATGCAATAAAGATTGAATGGTACTAAAATGTGCTGATACATTCAGGACAATACCGACAACACCATTGGAAGTGATGACACCTAATCCTTTCTGAATGCCTGCCAATGAGCCTTTATTGATCGTAATGAAATTACTTTTCTGGTGTACACTGTTGTTAACGACCTCTGCCATCGTGAACTGGTACCTGTTCATATCGATGGAATCATTGATCTGTACAGAATCCAAGGTGTCGGTCAACAAATAGTGTTGGAGTTGTTTTCTAAGTTCAGAGTTTTCCAGCGCCAGGTTTTTATTGGTTTCTTCCAAAGCCAAATAACTTTTCCAAGAATTCAACTTATCGTAAAAAGATCCTACGACTACGTTTGAAGAATTGATGAAGGCTGAGCGTTGGTACCTGTTGTTTTGGACAACTAATAGGAGAGAGGCAACAAAAAAGAGAATAAACCAAAAAAAGGCATTATATCTAACCAAGAAAAGCCAAAGGTTCTTCATTATTGTTCTCTTTTAATAGTTACGCGATATAACATTATAGGAACGTTATATCGCGTAATCATAAATTTTTTTAATTATTTGTTATTGCATTAAGAACTTAAATCGTCCGATGTTTTTAAGTGCAATCCCAGTTCCTCTAACTACTGCACGAAGTGGGTCTTCCGCAACGTGAACAGGAAGTTTTGTTTTCGCTTGAATACGTTTGTCCAATCCACGAAGTAAAGCACCACCACCTGTCAGATAGATACCTGTTTGATAGATATCAGCAGATAGTTCTGGAGGAGTGATCTCCAATGCTTTTAAGATAGCTTCCTCAATTTTAGAAATTGACTTGTCTAAACAGTGCGCAATCTCCGTATAGGATACAGTGATCTGTTTAGGGATACCAGTCATTAGGTCACGACCTTGAACCGCGAAATCCTCAGGTGGATCTGTTAATTCTGGTAATGCTGCGCCAACTTCAATCTTGATTTTCTCCGCTGTACGGTCTCCAATCATAATATTATGCTGACGACGAATATATTGAACAATGTCTGAATCGAAGTTATCTCCCGCAACACGGATAGATTGGTCACAAACAATTCCCGAAAGGGCAATCACGGCAATTTCAGTGGTACCTCCACCGATATCAATGATCATGTTTCCTACAGGTTCTTCCACATCGATACCGATACCCACAGCAGCTGCCATAGGTTCATGGATCAAGTAAACCTCCTTCGCTCCAGCAATCTCTGCCGAATCACGAACAGCACGTTTCTCGACCTCTGTTATGCCCGAGGGAATACAAACCACCATACGTAAGGATGGGAAAAACCAGCTCTTACCTTTGTTGATAAGCTTAACCATACCGCGGATTAAATGCTCAGCAGCTGTAAAATCTGCTATCACACCATCACGCAATGGTCTTACCGTTTTTATATTGTCGTGAGTTTTACCCTCCATTTGCATTGCCTGACGACCGATTGCGATCACCTTATTTGTTGTGCGGTCAAATGCTACAATTGAGGGTTCATCTACTACTACTTTATCATTGTGAATGATTAGGGTGTTAGCTGTTCCCAAGTCTATTGCAACTTCTTGCGTAAACCAATTAAAAAGCCCCATTTAGATGTGTAAGTATTATTTGTAATTTAATTGCAAACCTAATGAAAAAAAATGGTTTTTTATGAAAGCATTACTTATAAAAAAACATCTTTTGTCGACGAAAATATTCAAATTTTTAAATATGATATTGTGAACGAAATTAGGCTTATTTTATTGTATTGTAGTACCAATATAATAATTATAAGTATCCACCTTAAAGTTCTCCTTCGTTAATCCATCCAACCTCATCACCTTAAATTTGTCTGTAGGGTCTATTCTCAATCTTTTTCCGTCTTTATCAAAGATATGGACCGGCATCTGAAAGTCTTTTACTGCTGATATCCAACGGATCATAAAGACACCTGGACTATTCTCAATGACCTCTAAAGTCGGGATACTTTTCGTCTGTACAAACTGTTCAAAGGTTTTATCGAGGTTGATGCCAGACTCTTTGCTCATATATTCTACGATATCGCCATAATCAACCGTCTGATGGTAAAATTTCTTATTTAATCCGCGTAGGATATTCCGCCATTTGTCGTCATCATCGATCATGGTCCGGATCATGTTGTGCAATACACCACCCTTGTTGTACATATCCCCTGAACCTTCTTTATTTACGTTGTATGGTCCTTGGATAGGACTATCGTTTTGGATTCCTCGACGGTTGCCATTAACATAGGCTTGGCTGGCTTCCTTTCCATAAAAGAAATCAATGAATAGGGCTTCTGAATAATTGGTGAAACTCTCATGGATCCACATATCGGCAAGATCCTTCGAGGTGATGTTGTTTCCAAACCACTCATGTCCCGATTCATGGACCACTATAAAGTCCCATTTCAATCCCCAGCCGGTTCTCGATCCATCTCTGCCTAAATATCCATTTTGGTATTTATTGCCATAGGCAACTGCACTCTGGTGCTCCATGCCTAAATGTGCTGTTTCAACCAGCTTATAGCCGTCCTCATAAAAAGGATAGGGTCCAAACCAATGCTCGAATGACTTTAATGTCTCATTCGCATTCTTTTTTAGGTGGTCGATCTTACCAGCATTTTCTTTTAAGACATAATAATCAACAGATAGCGGGCCTTTTTCTCCAGCATATGTTTCCTTATAATGGGTGTAGTCCCCAATATTAAGCGCCACATTATAATTGTTGATCGGATTTTCAACCTTCCAATGATATTTGGTATATCCATTTTTCAGTTTTTCCGTCTTGACCAATCTTCCGTTGGACACATTCATGACCCCATTGGGAACTGCCACGGAAATCAACATGCTTTTCACTTCATCCGATTGATGGTCTTTATTTGGCCACCAAACGCTAGCACCCAAGCCTTGACAAGCTGTGGCTACCCAAGGTTTCCCATTACTGTCTTTCTTCCAGTCAAAACCCCCGTCCCATGGAGCTCTGGTCGCCTGAATAGGATTTCCAGAATAATGAACCGTAAAAGAATCAACCTTTCCTTTTTCTATATACTCTGGAAAATCAACAAATACCGCATTGTATTCTCTAGTAAAAGGAAGGGTCTTGCCTTTATACTCCACTTTGTCTACGGAAAGGTTATCAAATAGGTCAAACTGTAATTTATTGAAACGTTCAACAGCTTCAAACTTAAACAGGTTGCTGCCTGAAATAAACTTATTATCAATATCAACTTTAACGTCCAAATGGTAGTATTGGATATCATAGCAGGTGCGCAATGCAGTCAATTCTCCACGTAATGAATCGGCTTTGCTATATAATTCCTTGGCCTTCATCAATTGTGCTTCTGCTGTATAGCTTGCAGCACATAATAACATGCCGAGGAAAATTGATTTTGTTCTTATCATATCGGTCTTATAAAGTAGGTTTTAATGTTTCTTCCTGTTGTTAAAATATTCTTCGATTTTTTGAAGATCAAAGGCATTTAAGCACATCTCTTTGGTCAAACCGCCTTTTCGGCCAACATAAACTCCATATTCCATGTCCAAAAAGCCTTCTTTTCTGTGGGCATCTGGATTGATGGATAAAAGCACGCCTTTCTCTAGTGCATATTGATGCCATCTCCAGTCTAGATCCAGTCTCAATGGATTGGCGTTTATTTCAATAACGACCTTATTGGCAGCACAGGCATCGATTACCTTTTTGAAGTCCAAAGGATAACCCGCTCTAGATAATAATAATCGTCCTGTTGGGTGACCTAAAATTGTGGTATATGGATTTTCAATGGCCTTAACAATACGATCAGTTGCTTTGTCCTGGTCCATTTTTAAATTACTATGGATGGAGGCCACCACAAAATCAAACTTAGCCAAGACTTCGTCTGGATAGTCCAAAGATCCATCTGAAAGGATGTCTGACTCAATACCCTTGAAGATTTTGAAGGGAGCTAATTTTTTATTCAATTCGTCAATTTCAAGCCATTGCTGTTCCAGTCTTTCCAGACTCAAGCCATTGGCATAAACTGCTGTCTTGGAGTGATCGCAAATCCCTAAATATTCCAATCCTAATTCTTCCTTGCAATACAAGGCCATATCTTTCAAAGAATGAACACCATCACTATAGGTCGAGTGGTTGTGCAATGATCCTTGAAGGTCTGCGTAGGTGATGAGCTTGGGTAGTTTATTGGCCCTTGCCAGTTCGATCACATTTCCACTTTCCCTCAATTCAGGTTCTATATATTCCAATCCTAAAGATTTATAGATCTCATTTTCCGATTCCAAATTCTGGAGCTCGCCGATTTCTTCCAATTGTTTGATGTGTTCCTCCGAACCTGTGCTGATCAAAAGGTTCTTGGCAAATTGCTCTGCTTTGCAGGACAATACTTCAAATGGAATTCCATTTTGGTCCTTGAAACTGATTCTTTGGTTTTCTTTATTGATGTCAAACTCATATGCTAAGCTTTTGATCGCTTGATGAATTGCCGTTGGTTCCGCAGCGATCAATATTTGCACCTGTTGCAAAACTTCAGATTTCCTGCGGTAGTCTCCAGTAACACTGAGGGGAGCTAGGGGTAATGCTTTCTCAAAATGTTGTATGACTTCGAGCGCCGATGGCATAACCTTGGCAAATAAGAACCAACCTTGATTGGCGATCGAAAATTCAATGGCTTTTTTAATGTCCTCCTGAGTTTTCAGACCGAAACCTTTGGCTTCAATCAGCCTGTTTTCATTACATGCATAGTATAGCTCTCCGACCGATTCAATTTCCAGGTCATTCCAGATAACCTGTATTTTCTTTGGTCCAAGGCCTTTGATTTTAAGCATTTCCAAAATACCCTCTGGGGTTTTTGCAAGGAGTTTGTCCAAATCTGGAAAAGTACCCGAAGTAATGACTTGCATGATCTTTTCAGCAGTACTCTTACCGATATTAGGTTGTTCACTTAGGGTTTCAAGATCAGATTGGCTCGCCGCAAAAGGTAATTTATCGATCCGAAAAGATGCCGAGGCCATTGCTTTTGTCCTAAATGGATTCTCGTTGTACAGTTCCATCAATTGCGAACACAATTTAAAAACCTTAGCTATCTCTTTATTTGTCATGATTTCCTTCTTTCTTTTATGCGGATATCAAAAATAGGAAATTGAATCGAACATCAGACCATATTCAGGTGACTTAAAAGCCATTTCAATAAAAAATCCTGAGCTGGGGAAGCTCAGGATTTTTACCAAACCAATTATTAACCTAAATTATGAAATTATATACTCTTTTACTCTTTTGCTTTTCTTTAATACTATAACGCAGTCGGATTTTATTTCGTACATAAAGAAGGATTTGTTAACATTTTTTAACGAAAGGAAGGAGGGACGTAGTTTTTTTGAGCCAGGATGCCCTTCGTCTCCACTCAGAGGACGAGGATGAGAGGATAGACCAAGATCTGGATTTGAACCAGGATTGGGTTCGGCTCCGCTCACCCGACGAGGATGGGAGGATGGACCAAGATCATTTTGGCAATATAACACTGGAAATTCCCCAGGACTGTAGGGGCTTATTGCATAAGCCCGCATCCTGTTTTTGAATATATTATAGGTTTGAATGGCGTACAGGTCCATTATCAAAGATAATGGATGTCAGGGTCTAAATAAAATTGGCGTACCGATTCTTCTCCCTAAAAATTTGTCATTCTTAACCGAAGGTTAAGAAACTGTTCGCCAATAAAACCCGTGATACTTTTGGTCTCGCCGGTTTGCTTTTTTCCGCCCACGTCGGACTGAACATCCTGCATCTAATCAGAGACATTCTCAATAATCCTAAAAACAATAAATATTTCCCATTCAATAACTAAATTTCTCAATAAACATTTTATTGTTTATTAATAATTAATATATTAGCCTATCGATTCTTTTCGATTAACTTGAATTATCAATCCTTTGATAGCCAAACCAATATTATGTTTAAAAGAACCAAAATAATCTATCCATTACTTTGCATGCTCCTGCTGTTGTTTTCCTGTAGGCGCGACGATGGAATAGCGATTCCATCCGAGGACAAGGAACTTAAACTGGTCCTGGCAAAACCGAGCAGTATCACGGCGATGAACGCTGCTACCCCTGTCGAGGGACAGGAATTTGGCGTCTATGTCCTCCCGACCGGATCAAGGGACCTGAATAGTGCACTGGTGAACAACCGGAAGTATATATATGAATCAGGAGAGCTGCTTCCAGCTGATGGAGGTCATCCGATAACCTACCCCCAAGATGGTAGCGCTATAGATGTCTTCCTGTACAGTCCCTATCAGCAGGTTTCTAATGGCGAACTTATGATGGACTTTACAAATCAGCTTGATCAGGCCAAACTGGACTTTGTCGAATTCGAAAGAATCAATTTCGACATGTACAATCCTATAGGTCCAATAAGTTTAAAGCATAGGAACAGTAAGCTGAAATTCACCCTAGTGCCCGGCCTAGGGTTGAGCGCTGAGGATTTAGGAAAGGTCGAAATAAGCCTTGTGGGATTCGCCGGTGCTTTGAAATACAATGTTTTCTATCGTACAACGGGTTTTCTTAACTCCTCCGACATTGGACTTGGGACACAGCGGGAAGCTATCATGAATTACCCGACGAATCATGGCCAAGAGCATTTTCAGTTCAAGGTCGGGGATAAGGTTTTGGAATATAACTTGCCTTTATCCGAATCTTTTGTTTCCGGTAAGCAATACGAATACCAGGTCACGATCAACCTAGGTTCGGTCGAGGTCAAAAGGGTCTCAGCGATGGATTGGCAGGTTGATGCGGGTGAAATCATAGCTCGGTCAAAAGGTTTGGAATTCGTCCATATCCCTGCCGGAACATTTACCATGGGTTCGGGAGCTACCGAACCTGGAACTGCAACAAGCACTTACCCTGCCCATCAGGTAACCCTGACCAGAGATTTCCTGATGAGCAAATATGAGATTACTGTTGCGCAATATCTTGAATTCCTCAAGGCTGTAAATGCCGGCATAAACAGTATGAACGCCTGGGATCCCAATAATCCAGGCGTTAAATGGATTGATAATGATGATTTTTTTATTGAGGACAATGGTGAATGGAAGGTTTTTCCAGGGAAAGAAAACATACCCGTCAATTGTGTGACTTGGGTTGGAGCTAGGGCATATGCCCAGTGGGCAGGTGGAGATCTCCCAACCGAAGCGCAATGGGAATATGCTGCGAGGGCAGGCAGCAAAGCTGATTATTTCTTTCTGGAAGATGATGAAACCTTAACTGGTCATGAAAGTGAACTTGCGGAATATGCATGGTATAGTGCAAATTCTGGTAATAAATTAATAGAGGTAGGCATGTTGAAACCAAATCCCTGGGGGCTGTACGATATTTATGGAAATGTATTTGAGTTTTGCTTAGACGAAACAAGGGTCTATGGTATAAACACTGTTGTAGATCCAGGTCAAATTGCTGTAACAAACGCTAGTATTAGAGGAGGTTCATTCCTAGATGAAGTCATACGTGTGAACAGTACATTCAGGAGTTTTTTTTACCAATCAATCTCTTCAAGGATCGCTGGCTTTCGAATCATAAAATATCCAAGTAATTAAGATGGATTTTTGAAGGTGAACCAGGATTCCCTTCGATGACGCTCAGGGTACGGGATGGGGGTACGACAGGCTCACCCACCGGATGGACCAAGATTTGGGCTTAAGAGCGGCTTCTTGGACTATATTTGTCCGCAATTGCGTAGGGGCTTATTGCATAAGCCCGCATCCTGTTTTTGAATAAATAATAGTTGTATTGCTGTACTTTCATGCACCTTCGGTTACCGCTACAGCATCATTCTGACCCAGGAAGGATCTTGAAACTATACAAACAATGATTGAAACATCACGGATTACATTGGCGAACAGGTCCTTTACCTTCGGTAAAGAATGACACGCATTTATAAGTAGAGAACCGTACAGATTCCTCACTGATCGTTCAGAATCGCAATTACGTTAAAGATGGATTCAGAGTGAAGCGAAGAATCTATTGTTGTTTTTTTATGGGAATGATGTCATACCGAATCGTAAGATGAGGGAACTATTTTTTTATTGTTATTATGCCAATAAAGGGAAATTACAGAAAAACATTTCACCCACGCTGTGGGTTGGCCATTTCAAACATCCAATTTCTACAAACATTTCACCCTTTCCAGGAGTTTTAAAATTCTTAAAGTATTCATCCATCCTTCCGAAGGAAGCCCTTTAGCCCCCCGGCTCATTTCCAGTGGCGGAAAGATGGAAAGAATGCCGATGCCTCGCGCGATGGGAATGGCCTTGGAATGCTTTCAAAAAATTCTCCATCAAAAAGGAGAATTTTGAAGGAAGATATTCCCGACATCAAGGCATTCTATCCATGTGCGAAGGACAGTGCGAAAAGTCACCTTAAATGAGCCGAAGCGTTTTGGTTACTTTTGCGCTTCAAAAGTAACGAAGAGAGCTGGTGTCCGTGAGCTCCTTTGTCGGTTTGGTTAATTTGGGCTTCAAAAGAAACGAAGAGAATTCGAGGAAACCATCAGTTTGGCACAAATTATTAAGGTTTGTATGTGGCGGGTGTATGCTATACGACCTACAGCAACGGAGACTTTCCAGCGACAAATTGATCAAAATCATGGCCTATCCTCTTATCCCTTTCCATCCTGGTTCTTCCCAGGTCTTGGCCCATCCTCTTATCTTTTCCATCCTGGTTCAAACGATACTCTTTCACAAAAAAAGGTTGACTTTTGGTCAACCTTTCTCTAAAATATTATAGTTTGTTTTATTGCTGAGCTACCTCTTCACCCTTTACGGTTGGTTCAGATTGAGGTCTGATATACTTATGGATAATCAGACGGATGCCTGAGTTTTTGGTCAGGAACTTAATAGACCAGTTGACGAATGTAACCAAACGGTTCCTGAATCCAAAGATCGATACCAAGTGCACAAACATCCAGGTCATCCATGCGATAAAGCCTTTTAAGTGCAGGTTTCCCATGTCCACCACCGCTCTGTTTCTACCAACAGTGGCCATGGAACCTTTATCAAAGTACTTGAAGTTTTCTGTTTCTTGGTTGTTCAGTTTGTTTAGGATATGCTTTGCAACATATTTTCCTTGCTGTTGAGCAACTGGAGCAACACCAGGTAAACCTCTAGGGTTTTCTTCAGAGATCATGGCAGAAACGTCTCCAATGGCATATACCACCTCTTCGCCATCCACGATACATTGTTCGTTGGTTTTGATTCGGTTACCACGTTGGATAATTTCTGGGTTGATACCTTCCGGCATTTGTCCCATCACGCCAGCTCCCCAGATAACCGTTTTCGTAGGGATCTGTTCTCCTGAAGAAAGGGTAACGGTGTTACCGTCATAATCCGTTACGACCGTGTTCAATATGGTTTTTACACCTAACTCATGCAGGTATCTCTCTGCATCGCGGGATGATTTTTCGGATAGAGCACCCAAGATCTTTCCAGTTCCTTCTACCAAGAAGACTTTCATCTCATAGGTCGATAGTTCTGGATAATCCTTTTTCAACATATGCTGTTGATATTCGGCAATGGCACCAGAAAGTTCAACTCCCGTCGGACCACCACCCACAACAACGAAATTTAGATATCTCTCTCTATCAGAGGCGTTCTTTCTCAAAACCGCTTCTTCAAGGTTCTGTAGGAGATAGCTTCGGATATTTAATGCTTCGATGATGTTCTTCATCGGTAATGCATATTTCTCCACCTGTTTGTTGCCAAAGAAGTTGGAAGTAGCTCCCGTTGCGATCACAAGGTAATCATAATCATAGTCGGCAACCGATGTGTGGACCATTTTATTTTTGCTGTCAATGCTCAATACCTCCGCCAATCTGAAACGAAAGTTCTTTTGGTTCTTGAACATCTTACGCAATGGAAATGAAATAGAATCAGACGCTAAGGTACCGGTCGCTACTTGGTACATCAGGGGTTGAAAGGTGTGGTAGTTGTTACGGTCTATCAACAGAACTTCCACCTCTTTGTTTTTCAGCTGTCGAGCTAATTCCACACCTCCGAATCCAGCTCCAATTATGATAACTCGGGGAAAGTTTCTTTCAGAACGATTTAGTAACATAATACTTCCTTGTTATAAGAATTTTAAAATAAGGCACAAATATCTGACATTTTCCTGCATATTTTATCAATAATTTGCATTTTATTTAGATAAAACATGAAATTGATGTTTAAACTCGTGCTATTCTCTTTGTTTTCAATAAGTTAAATATAGCGAACTAAGTGTAGTAAGTACACTATATTGGAGCTTATTGTAAACTTCCCTTAATCTTTATGGTCAAACCATTATTCGAATCGGTCAACCTCAGCTGACAAGCTAACCTGCTCTTGTCATCCGAATCAGGCAAGGTGTCTAGCATATCTAGCTCTTGATCTTCCGCTTCTGGCAGATTTTCTGCCCCCTCAAGAACTTCTACATGACAGGTAGCACAGAGTGCCATACCGCCACAGGTTGCCAAGATATCGTATTCTGATGCTTTCAGGATTTCCATCAAGCTCAGGTTTACATCTGTAGGGACCATGACTTCCTGCCTGGTGCCATCTCGATCCTCTACATTAATAGTGATGATATTCTCCATAATTAGAACGCATTGATACCGTTTACTGTCGTGTATTTAAAACTTAGTTTTTGCTCCGGATAGACATACTTAAAGGCACTCTGAACCATTAATGCTGCTTCATGGTAACCACATAAGATCAGCTTTAATTTTCCCGGATAGGTGTTGATATCACCGACGGCATAAATCCGCTCCACATTGGTCGAATAATCAAATGTATCCACCTCAATGGCATTTTTATCAATGTTTAATCCCCAATCTGCAATCGGCCCTAACTTAGGGCTCAATCCATAAAGTGGGATGAAATGATCTGTTTGAACAACAATCTCTTCCTTGCTTTTGTTTGTCATAAGTATAGATTCTAAATGGCCATTGCCATTGAGGCTCTGTAAGTTATGGGATAGCAAAAGATTGATCTTACCGGTTTGTGCCAAATTGAAGACCTTCTCTGCTGAATCCGGTGCTCCTCTGAAATTGTCACTGCGGTGCACCAATGTCACCTCTTTTGCGACATCGCTCAGAAAGATGGTCCAGTCCAATGCAGAATCACCACCTCCAGCGATAACGATGCGTTGGTCCCTGAATTTTTCTGGATTTTTGACCATATAGTGCACATTCTTGCCCTCAAAATTGCTCAGGTTTTGCAGTTCTGGTTTTCGAGGTTCAAAACAACCTAGCCCACCTGCAATAACCACAACTTGGCAATGGATCTGTGTACCTTCCGAACCGACTACCATATAAGATCCGTCCTCTTGCTTCTGCAAGCCATCAACCCGCTCACCCAAGGTAAATGTGGGTTGGAATGGCTCATTCTGCTTCATCTGATTGTTGATCAATTCCTGTGCGGTAATACTGGGATAGCCCGGGATATCATAGATTGGTTTGTGTGGATAGATTTCCGATAGCTGGCCGCCAACCTGTGGCAATACATCGATCAAATGACAGCGCATTTTTAAAAGACCGGCTTCAAATACAGCGAATAGACCTACTGGTCCAGCTCCAATTATGCAAATATCTGTCGTAATCATATCTTTTTATTTTGTTTCTAGATTATTATAAATTGTGTTTAATATTCTCGTGAAATTTTCGAAATCTTCTTCTGTCAAATTCTCCCATGCCTTCATCCTAAAATCTTTTACCAGAGGAGTTAAGCTTTTCGCTTGCGCCTGTCCAGCCTCAGTCAATTGAATATGCAGGCTCCTACGATCATTAGGATGCACAATGCGATGTACATAACCTTTCTTCAACAATAGATCGACGATCCTGGTCATCGTTGGCTGGTCTTTCCCACATTTCTCTGACAGATCTTTATGGGTCAAGTCCTCCTGCTCATATAGCGTCTTTATTACCGACCATTGGTCTACAGTGAGGTCAATCCCATGTGCCGAAAAGGATGACTGGGCAAACTGCTTTACCCTTCTAGCCGTACGGTCTAGGATAAAGGAATATTGATTGAATTTTTCTTTTAGCATAACAACTATTAGTACAACAAGTAAATTTACTCAATATTTAACATTTCAAAGAATTTGGACTGAAATATTACATGATTATTATGATTGATGAAATTCCAAAATTCGATTTTCATTGACTCCTCCAGATCAATAACCTTCGGACCTCAGTTTGACCTCATTCGAGACATATTCGGAAAATTCGGAATGTGTCTCGAATGAGGTCGGAACTTGCTGGTATACTTACATCAAATTTTAAATGAAATGGTTGAGCCAGAGTTTAATGAATATTTTATTGAACTCAAATTTTTGGTTTTTTTGGAATGGCTTTTCTTTGTTAATATCTATTTATTTAAAGATAATATCGATCAAAAATCCTTTCTCAAACATAATTAATTTTATGAAATCTAAATCCTAAATCTATGCAAATCTTAGCATGTAAAAAACCTGGAGAATTGGAATATAAAGAAGAGGTCTGTAATCGGATCAAACCTGGACATTCCCTGTTAAAGGTCAAGGCAATCGGCATCTGTGGGACTGACTTGCATGCCTTTGAAGGAACGCAGCCTTATTTTACCTATCCTAGGGTGCTAGGTCATGAAATTGCAGCCGAAATCGTAGAAACAATGGACCCTAATTTCCAAAAGGGACAATCAGTGACGGTATTGCCCTATTTTAATTGTGGGGAATGTGTGGCTTGCCAAAAGGGGAAAGGGAATTGCTGTGTTTCTTTGCAGGTGTTCGGCGTACATATTGATGGTGGAATGAAAGAGTTGATCCAAGTTCCTGATAGTTTCTTGATTGCTGGAGAAGGCTTAAGAACTGAAGAATTAGCACTGGTAGAACCCTTTTCTATTGCATTGCATGCTGTCAAAAGGGCAAAATTGGAGCCTAGAGAATTCGTGCTCATTGTTGGTGCAGGTCCCATAGGGATTGCTACAGCAATTTTTGCTACAGAGAGAGGGGCTAAGGTCCTTTTGTTGGATGTACATGAGGATAGATTGGCTGCAGCTAAAAAAATGGTAGAAGAACTAGAAACCTTTAATGTGAGGTCGGGTTCTGCAGTGGAGAAGTTGCAAGAGTTCAGTAAGGGAACTATGGCACATGTAGTATTCGATGCTAGTGGTAATTTGGAGGCCATTAATTCCAGTTTTCAGTACCTTGCCCATACGGGTAGGTATGTTTTGATAGGATTGCAAGCAGGGGCTATTCAATTCAGTCATCCTGAATTTCATAAACGTGAAGCCACCTTAATGAGCAGTAGAAATGCTGATCGAAGTGATTTTGAAGAGGTCATTTTATTTTTGAAAAATAGAAAGATCAATCTAGCACATTTTATTACACATAAAATTGGTTTTGAAGAACTTGGGCATAAATTTCAAGACCTTTTGGATCCGAATTCAATGGTTATAAAGGCACTTGTGAATTTCTGATTACGGGAAATTAAGCTTCCAGCCTTCCCATTAACCGATCCTTATACTGTCGGGGCGTTACACCCTTGATCGATTTGAATATCTTGTTAAAGTTGGATAGGCTTGAAAAACCGCAATCATAGGCAATATTGCTGATCAGGCTGTCGGTTTTTAAAATCTCTTGACAAGCAATGCTGATTCGGGTTTCGTTGACGAATTGTATAAAGCTTTTTTGGGTCCTAGCTTTGAAAAAACGGCAAAAGGCCTGTTTGGTCATGCTCGCCATCTCCGCTGCCTCATCCAGTTTAATCTCCTTATTGTAGTTCTCTAGTACAAAACGGATAATGTGATCTACCTGATTGCCCTTAAATTCTTGGGTTGAATAACGGTTTCTATAGGATGAGCTCGATATATATCGGAAGTCCTCCGCCTTGATCAAGCGTTCCAACAGCTGCAGGAAATAGATGGTCCTCTGCAGATCTTCTGCTTCATTGATGGCAAAAAGTAGCTTGGTCAGTTCTTTTTTTGTTTTACCCAGAAACATTACGCCCCGATCCATCTTATCAAAGAAATTCCGCAGGGAGTGGGTTTCTTGCAGAGGATCCAATAGCGATAGGCATTTGTCTACATCAATGAACAAGGTAATGGATATTGCCTTTTTATCATCTGGATGGCTGGATGGATTGGAGTACCATACATGTGGTAGATTGGACCCCAAAAGCGTAAGTTCATCCTTTTCAAAATTGGAGATATTGTCCCCGACCACACGTTGCCCAGAACCCTCTTGTATATAGTTAATTTGGATCTCTTTATGAAAATGGAAGTTCGTTGAAAACAATTGATCGCTAAAGTGTCGGAATTTGTACACTTCATTGTCAAGTTGACTTAATATGCGGTCAAATTTGGGTTTCATGTATTGATGTTATGTGATTCCAGGTAATGTGCCTTGAAATTACGGATTTGAGAAAGGGAATTCAAATAAACTCTGTAATAAATAAGATAGAAGGGGGGTATTCGTTACTTTTTCGCGGAAAAGTAACCAAACCGACGGAGGAGCTCACGGATACCAATTCTCTTCGTTACTTTTGAGGCGCAAAAGTAACCAAAACGCTTCGGCTCATTTAAGATGGCTTTTCGCACCATCCACTTCACATGAAAAGAATGCCTTGATGTCGGGAATATCTTCCTCAATATCCTCCCTTTTGATGGGATGATCTTGAGGAAGCATTCCAAGGCCAATCCCATCGCACCGGGCAACGGCATTCTTTCCATTTTTCCGCCATTGGAAATGAGCCGGGGGGCTAAAGGGCTTCCTTTGGAAGGTGAAATGTTCCTTTACCCTCTGCCAATGCAGAATTGTTGCAATAAATAGAACCCTAGAAGGGTTCAATTATTTTAGCAATCCCATCGCACCGGGCAACGGCATTCTTTCCATTTTTCCGCCATTGGAAATGAGCCGGGGGGCTAAAGGGCTTCCTTTGGAAGGTGAAATGTTCCTTTACCCTCTGCCAATGCAGAATTGTTGCAATAAATAGAACCCTAGAAGGGTTCAATTATTTTAGCAATCCCATCGCACCGGGCAACGGCATTCTTTCCATTTTTCCGCCATTGGAAATGAGCCGGGGGGCTAAAGGGCTTCCTTTGGAAGGATGGTGTTTCTTAACTCAATGACAATGCAAAATTCTTGCAATCAAAGAACCCTAGAAGGGTTCAATTATTTTAGCAATCCCATCGCACCGGGCAACGGCATTCATTCCATTTTTCCGCCATTGGAAATGAGCCGGGGGGCTAAAGGGCTTCCTTTGGAAGGTGAAATGTTTGTTTTGTAAACCCCTGGAAGGGGTGGAATCTTTGTAGAACCTGGATGTTTGAAATGGCCAACACCCAGCGTGGGTGGAATATTTTTCTATACCCTTTCTATGTCACCCTGAGGGCTTTCCCCGAAGGGTCTCGGACCTATCCATTCTTTATTTGAAATGGTTTCCTCATCTTACGATTTCGGAATGACAACCATCTCAAAAAAATAAAAACAATAGATTCTTCGTTTCACTCTGAATCCCTCATTAGCGCATTTTGTTTCTGAACGATCAGTGAGGCATCTGTACGGTTCTCCTCCCAAAACTGCCAGTAATGCTGCAACGAAGGTGCAGGACCTGTACGCCAATGTAATCCTCAAACAATTTTTCGATTTGGTCTGTAATTATCCGAGATGTTTCGTTCCTCAACATGACAAAAAGGGATAACCAAAGGTGCAGGAAAGTACGCCGTTTTAATCATTGTTTGTATAGTTCCGAGATCCTTCCTTCGCCAGAATGACATCGTGGCGGAAACCAAATGTACAGATATGTACGCAAATAAAAACCTATTGTTTATTCAAAATATGAAGCGGGCGAATGCGATACGCCCCGACGGAATTGAGGCCTAAAATAGGCTAGGAAGCCATATTCATACCATGATCTTGGTCCATCCTCCCATCCCTTTGATCCTGGTTCAAATAAATATCTCAAAACCCAAAAGAGACCGCAATCTGCGGTCTCTTTTGGGTTTTGAATCAAGGGATTAATAGATCCACTTGAAGTTATATTGTTTCTCTGGGACTTTCATGCGGTCGGCCAGGCGCAATAAGCGATCTGGTAGGCGCATGAGATAGTCGCGAGCTTTCTCACCTTGTTCATTCAATCCAGAAACTTGGTCGATTTTCCAATCATTGATCAATTCTTTTAGGATATCTACATAGTCAACGGCCGTATACACGCCTAATCGTTGAGCAGCATCCGAGAAATGGGCGAACGCTCCACCTTGAGGTTCTCCAGATTCTCTCAGGAAGTGCGCCGGCATGACGATCTTTTTCTTCATCATGTCTTCAAATGCAATCATGACCTCACTAGGGTCTACTGCCATGGCATGAGAGATAAAGGACATATATGCTTTTGCGTGTCTCGCTTCATCCGAAGCAATAACACCACACATTTTTGCCAGCAATTTATCACCGCTTTTCTTAGAAAGGGCAGCAACACGTCTATGTGAAACATTGGTCGCTAATTCCTGAAATGAAGTATAGATAAAGTTTCTATAGGGATCGGCACCTGTACCGATGTCGAAACCATCCTTGATCAGATATTGAACGGAGATCTCAAACTGTTTCATGTCAATCCTGCCCGACAGGTAAAGGTATTTGTTCAGCAAATCCCCGTGTCTGTTTTCTTCCGCAGTCCATGCACGAACCCATTTCATCCAGCCACCTTGTTCGTTTTTGTTTACATCGTCCACCATGGTCAACCAAGACTCATAAGTAGGTAGGGCTTCTTCGGTCACGGTGTCGCCAATCAGCACTGCTACTAAGTCGTAAGGTAATTCCTTCGCGCTTTCCTGTAAATCACGGACTTCCTCAAAAAAAGTGTCTCTTGCAGAATCAGGCAGAAAATCTGCTGGTTGCCACATATCCTCAACAGGTTTTAGGTACTCGGCCATTTCATTGAGCATGAAGGGTTCCAAGTAGGTCATTACCTCTTTTCTTGAGCCTTCTGGTATGTTTAAAGGTAGTTCTTGCATAATTATAACAAAGGTAGTCAATCTGCTCTTAATAATAATTTAATATTTTATTATTTCAAACCGCAATATGGATTATTACTTATAAATAACTTTATTGATGCCCGATATGTTTTATTATATCTTAACTTTGTGTGTTAATTAAAAAGAGTTAGAATTGAATACATTAGACATCAAAGCGATAAGAGAAGATTTCCCGATTTTGAAACGTGAGGTAAACGGGAAGCCTTTGGTCTATTTAGATAATGGTGCAACAACACAGAAGCCTAAAGCGGTGATTGATGCCATCCTAAACTATTATACCGATATGAACAGCAATGTTCATCGTGGGGTTCATTACCTAAGTCAGATTTCCACGGATGCCTTTGAGGTAACCCGTAGAAAGGTTCAGGAGTTCATTCATGCAAAGCATGACTATGAAATCATTATTACCAAAGGAACAACAGACAGCATTAATTTAGTGGCGACCTGTTTTGGACAGGAGTTTATTTCGGCAGGGGATGAGGTCCTAATTTCGGCCATGGAGCACCATTCTAATATAGTTCCTTGGCAGATGATCTGCGAAGCAAAGGGTGCTTCCTTGAAGGTAATCCCGATGACAGAAGCTGGTGAATTGGATATGGATGCCTATAAATCTTTATTAAGCCCCAAAACCAAGATTGTTTCCGTAAATTATGTCTCGAATGCATTGGGCACGATCAATCCAATCAAGGAAATCATTGATTTGGCGCATGCTCAAAATACACCAGTGCTGATTGATGCTGCGCAGGCTGTTCAACATATAAAAATTGATGTTCAGGAACTGGACGTTGATTTCTTGGTGTTCTCAGGACATAAGATGTACGGCCCGACAGGTGTTGGAGTATTGTACGGTAAGGAAGAATGGTTGAATAAGATGCCTCCATATCAAGGCGGCGGTGATATGATCAAAGATGTGACCTTTGAGAAAACCACGTACAATGAACTTCCCTTTAAGTTTGAAGCCGGTACACCTAATATTGAAGCCGGAATTGCCTTAAATGCTGCCATTGATTATATCAATCATTTGGGATTGGATAATATCAAGAAGTATGAGGATGAATTGTTGGCCTACGCTACGGAAAGATTGAGTGAAGTAGAAGGAATCCGTTTTATCGGTACAGCAAAAGAGAAATCTTCCGTGATTTCCTTTGTTGTTGATGGTACCCACCCTTATGACATCGGCGTGCTGTTGGATAAATTGGGAATTGCGGTTCGTACGGGACATCACTGTGCTCAACCCGTGATGGAGCAGTTCCATATTCCGGGAACAGTAAGGGCAAGCTTAGCAGTTTATAACACAAAAGAAGAAATCGACGCATTGGTGGCAGGAGTGAAACGTGCCGTTGCCATGTTAGTATAAAAGATTATGACAATTAAGGCAATACAGGATGAATTGATTGAGGATTTTTCCTTTTATCAAGATTGGATGGAGAAATATGAACTCATCATCCAATTAGGGAAGGAATTACCATTGATTGATGAATCGAATAGACAAGATCAATATATCATCAAAGGATGCCAATCTAAAGTTTGGTTGGTCCCTGAGTTGAAAGATGATGGAAAATTATATTTTACGGCTGATTCTGATGCGGTCATCACTAAAGGTTTGGTCAGTCTCATGGTAAAAGTACTATCTGGGCATAGTCCAAAGGAAATTGCGGATGCCGACCTTTATTTTATCGATCAGATAGGTTTAAAGGAGCATCTTTCGCCGACTCGGGCAAATGGATTGCTTTCCATGGTCAAACAGATGAAATTATATGGTTTGGCTCTACAGGCTAAAGCATCATAAAGATTAGAAGCTACCCTTGGGTAGCTTTTTCATTTTTAGTTTGATGGTTTATATTCTTCGAAGCGGTTTTTGATATAGGCACGGAGTTCGTAATCTGACATTTTAGAAAACTCTTCATAGCTTGGTCTATAGGTGTTTTGGAAGATAGTAGCCTGATCGCCTTTCAGACCGGTCATTTCTTCGATCAATTCCTTCGAGAATGTCATGTCGATATATTGTATGCTATACTCATCGGCTTCCAATTGTTCTTCTAAAGGGATTTTGACTTTGCTCTTAAATAGCATTCTCTTGACTGCTAGCAAATCTACGGTAAACAACCTTGCCGTACTTCCATTTGCCAAGAATCCTCTTGGATTGCCTGACATATCTGCTCTACCTAGTACAACCTGTCGATATTTTGGCGTTTTTGGGATGCCCAGGTCGATTTTGATTTGAGTGGAATCGTTTTTCTCTGTTTTTCCTTCAACCTTTACTTCTTCAATGGCAATATAACTCGGTTTTAAGGTAATGATGGATAAATCTTTTTGGGGTTGATCCAAATAAAGGTTTATCTTCAGTACCTGATAACCTTGCTGATAGAAAAACAGGCTATCCTGCTGCATAACCTTAATCGAGAACTTTCCTTGCAGATCGCTAAAAGTTTCTGCAATACTGCTTTTTACTTTGGCCTTGACCAATATTCTTCCGGTCTCCGAATCTCGAAGGATACCAGAAACGGTCTGAGCTTGGGAAAGTGTTCCAGAAATGATCAAGAGAAAAAGTAAAAGGATTCTCATCTAGGTATGTTTTATACCTAAAAATAAAAAGTAAAACGTTAGTTTTTAGATTATTAACTTAATTTAACTCAAACTGAATTTTATACCTTGATAAACTTTGAACTGATCTTTTTGCCAAAGAAAATTTCCGCCTTCTGATTGAAATCATTGGGGTCATCCGTGGTAAAGAATTGAAGAGATCTGGATTTTGAGCATTTCTCTTCTACCTCAGGATGTCTTTGTAAGTAATCAACCAAGCTTTCTGCTACCAATTTTCCTTGAGAAATAATATTGATGCCTTTTGGTGTATATTTCTCGATCAGTGGCAATAATAAGGGATAGTGGGTACAAGCTAATAAGATGGTATCCATCTCCGGTGACGTGGCAAGCAATTGTTGGATATCTTGTTGGACAAAGAAATTTGCGCCCTCACTTTCTAGCTCATTGTTTTCCACCAAAGGGACCCAAAAAGGACAGGCATGCTGGAATACTTCGATCTGCGGATGGAATTTATTGATCTCAAGGACATAGGAGTTGGAGTTTACCGTTCCTTGGGTCGCCAAAATTCCAACTTTATTGCTTTTTGTAAATTGGTCGACGACTTCGGAGGTCGGACGGATAACGCCCAATACCTTTTTGCCTTCGGGGAGGTCATGCTGTTGAATGGTCCTTAGGGCCTTGGCGGATGCGGTATTGCAAGCCAGGATAACCAGATTGCAGCCCAGTTCGAATAATTTGAAAACACATTCTTTGGTATATTCATATACAGTCTCAAACGATCGGGTGCCATAGGGAACACGAGCATTATCTCCTAAATAAATGTAATCGTAATCTGGAAGATGCTTATGGATCTCTTTGAAAACCGTAAGACCACCATAACCAGAATCAAATATGCCAATAGGACCGGGACTGTTTTTTGCAGACATGAACAATGTGCTTTCTTAAAAATTGATACAAAGGTTGCAGATTCTGTTTTCAAATGCAAATGATTGCAAAAATTGTTTCGTATAAAGTTTTGTGTGGGTGCAGTGAATCTGAAAAAAAAACACATCTCAGTTTTAGTTTTTTCGTTAATCCTACAGAACTTCCCTACTAATTTTAACTCAATATTAAATTTTCAGATTTATTTAAACCATCTGAAATAAAATTAGTCAATTTGTAGTAAGAAACTTGAGGAATTTTAAGATATTTGACGCCTTTAGTACACTTTAGCTATTCCATTCATTTGTAATGAAAAAAATCATATTAACCTTAATTGCTTTTATAGCATTGCTAGCTGCATGCTCAAAGATTGAGATTAAACCTGAACCAGAGCCAGAACCACCTGTAGAATACCCGAAAATTACCATTAATGCAAAAAAGACGGACCTTAGTCTTTTCGAAAAGGTAGATGCTTTTCTGGGATTGGAAGGCGAGAAAGAAGAGCTCCATGGTATTGGTTTTGGTTTGACGGGAATATTCGATTCTATCCATTGGGAAATCCCAAACATGTTTTTCGATTCCAGATCTTCATCCTCTTTGCTAGTTAAAGAAGGTTTTGCGTTTGCATCACCAGGAACCTACACCCTTTATTTATCAGCATTTATGAACAATGTTGTAGTAAGGAGAGATTCGGTAGAATTTCATGTGAAAAACACAAAAGACTTCTTAGGAATAAACTGGAAGGATGGCAAGGATGAAGAATTTAATAGTTCATTCAAAACTTACAGTTCAATCAATAATATTATTATTGATTTTTTAGTACTAAAAAGTTATATCACAGGGGATAAACCTTTTGCTAGACTAACACCATCTTTTATCAGAGTCCCGTTGAATAGATATTCAGAATTATCCTACAACGCATTAACAAATTGTATCAATACGACTTTTGGAGAAAGTCAATTTAATTATAGTGGGGATGTTAAAAAATCTAATCTCATAGAAAAATACAATGAGCTTTTTAAAAATCCCTTGGCAGAAAATTATTATCCAGTGAAAATCTGGCAAACGACAAAGAATAACATTGTTTTATTGGCTTATCCAGTTGAGGATCCCCTAAATCCTGTAAAAACGTATTATCATGTAATGGCAGAACCCAGGATTTAATAGTTCTGCTGAATGGATTAAAAAAAGCCATCAAAACAAAGAAGTTTTGATGGCTTTTATTTTGTTAATCTTTTAAAAGCTCCGGTTAATCTTGATACGGTTAAATGCACATCTCAGTTTTAGTTTTTTCGTTAATCCTACAGAGGGTTCCTGCTAATGTTAACTCAATATTAAATTTTCAGATTTATTTAAACCAATCGAAATAAATTTGGTCATTTTGTTAGTGAGATACATTATTAATAATATCGGTATTTGACTGTATAAGTACTTTTTAACTATTCCATTTATTTGTTATGAAAAAAATCACATTGGCCTTAATTGCCGTAGTAGCTTTGTTAGCTGCATGTACAAAGAGTGAGATTACACCTGATCCGAAGCCAGAGCCAGAGCCTGAGCCAAAACCAGCGGTAGAATATCCGAAAATTACTATTAATGCAAATAAGTCGGATCTGAGTCTTTTCGAAAACGTGGATGCTTTTTTGGGATTAGAAGGAGAAAAAGCTGATCCTTTTGATATTGGTATTACATATATGGGAGTATTTGATTCTGTTCATTGGGAAATTCCAAAGATGTATTTTGAATCAAAAACTAAATCTTCAGTTACTGTAAAGGTTGGCTTTGCATTCTCCATACCAGGGACTTATACCCTTTATTTATCAGCCTTTAAGGACAACGCTGTTGTAAGAAGGGATTCGGTAGAATTTCATTTCAAAAACACAAAAGACTTCTTGGGAATAAACTGGAAGGATGGCAAGGATATAGAGTTTTACAGTTCAAACAATACTTTTAGTAAAGAGTATTTTAATCTAAAAAGTAACATTACTGGAGATAAACCATTTGCTAGGCTAGAATTTGGTTTGGGCAGAGGTACATTGGGAAATGAATATTCAGAAATATCATTCAATGCATTAACAAGATGTATCAATACGAATTTTGGTGAAAGTCAATTTAGTTACACCGGAGATGTTAAAAAAACTAATCTCTTTGGAAAATACAAGGAGCTTTTTAAAAATCCATTGGATGAAAAATATTATCCAATAAAAATCTGGCAGACGGCAAAAAATAACATCGTTTTATTGGCCCAACCAGCACAGGATCCAATAAATTCTTCAGAAACGTATTATCTTGTCATGGCCGAGCCTAGAAGTTAATAAACAAGATAGAAATAAAAAGCCCTCAAAACTTCATTGGTTTGAGGGCTTTTATGTTGTTAAGCTTTTAATAGCTCTGGTTTTTCTTTATAAAGTTTCCACATCAATTCTCCGAATAAGGTATTGGTCCATGCGAACCAGTGACGGGTGAATTTTTTTGGATCATCCTTATGGAAAGATTCATGCATAAAGCCTGTTCCGCCATGTGTTTTCTTTAAGGTTTGTACACACTGTCTGATTTCCTCATCATTGGTAGAGGTATTTGCGCGCATAATGATTGACATCGGCCAAATCATATCGCGGCCGATATGTGGACCACCGATGCCTTCTGCAAATTTTCCCTTAAAGAAGAATGGGTTTTTATCCGAAAGGATAAAGTTTCTTGTTCTCTGGTAAACCTCGTCATTGACATCCACCGCACCTAGATAAGGAAGGGCTAATAGGCTAGGTACATTGGCATCGTCCATCATCAGGTAACTTCCAAATCCATCCACCTCAAATGCATAAACTCGGCCATGTGTTGGATGGTCAATTATACCATATTGGTTAACAGCTTTTTCAACCTCATTGGCAAGTGCTTCCATTTCTGTAGCGAGCGCCGTATTGTTTTTAACTTTTCTAAGGATTTCTGCAGATTGACGAAGGCTGACAATGGCAAAAAGGTTTGATGGGATCAAGAATCCGAAAATGCTACAGTCATCGGAAGGACGGAAACTGGAAACGATCAATCCCACTGGATTCACAGGGTATCCATATCCATCTACCTGTAGGGTATCTGAACCTCTAGATGTTGTTCTTTCAAACTTATAAGGTCCTACACCATTTTTACGTTGTTGCTCTTTGAAGGTCCTCACGGTAGCTTCTTGCGCTTTTACCCAAGTATCATCAAATGGCGTATTATCATTTGTTTCTTTCCAATAGCGGTAAGCCAGGCGGATAGGATAACAAAGGGAGTCAATTTCCCATTTACGCTCATGCATTCCCGGTTTCATGTCGGTGTGATCCGTAAACCATTCTCCTTTTTTGGTCGGATCATTGTAAAATGCATTGGCATAAGGATCAATATTGATACATTCAGATTGTTTGTTGATCAATCCAAGGATCATGTTTTTGAGGTCTTTGTCCTTGTTGACAAACTGAATGTACGGCCAAACCTGTGCACTACTGTCGCGAAGCCACATGGCATCGATGTCGCCCGTAATGACATAGGTTAATTTTCTATCGCCTTTGGATTCATCATATACCGTGGTATCCAAGGTATTTGGAAGGCAGTTGTTGAACATCCAACCAAGTTCTTTATCGGCTACATTTTTCTGGAATTCCTTGATCATGCCTTCCACCAACTTACTGCTGAAATGACGTTTGTCTACCGGCGTACGGACTACTGGGAAATCATTGATCCCCTCGGCAAAAGAGAACTTGCTAGCGAGCATTCCGGCGCCCAATAAGGCAGAATTTTGAAGAAAAGTTCTACGTTTCATATTTTTAATAGAATAGTTTTACAATTAATTAGGTAGCAATATACAAATTGTACTTGATTTTACCTTGGATAGACTAAACGTTTTAGCGTTTAATATGAGCAAAAATAAGTTTAGCTCAATTAATAAAAGTACCTTTGGGAGTTTTTAGGAATAAAATTTGATAGTATAGCCCAAACATCTCGACTAATAATTTATGAAACATACTTTATCTTATGCAATAGCCGGACTGCTCAGCCTAAGTGCCTTTGGCCAATTGCATGCGCAAGTCAAAAATCAGCCTTACTCTTACCAGCATTATCAAAAGTATGATGAGGAGTTGTATTCTCCGAATACGCGTTATCATACTTCTTCAAAACCCTATTTGTTTAAAGGGCGATTGTTAGAGAAGATGGATTCCATTCAATCATTGAATCCGGTGGATTCAGATAACTGGTTTATGCGCAAGATCTTCAATGAACACCTTGTTCAGGTTGAAAAAGAAGACCATTCCTTTTATTTGGATGTTTTACCAGACTTTGTCATCGGTACAGAAATGATTGATCCTGATAAAAGGACCACTTGGCTAAATACCCGTGGGGTTCAAGCGGGTGTTACCATCAAAGATAAATTTACTTTCTATGGTAACTTCTTCGAGAATCAAGGTGTATTCCCAAGATATATCGATGAGTATATCATGCAATCGAAGGTTGTTCCTGGACAGGCAATGGCCAAGAGACCATTCAACAAGACCAAGGACTGGATGTATGCTACAGCGAACCTAACTTACGATTTCAGTGACTATTTCCAAGCGACCTTGGCCTATGATAAGAATTTTATAGGTGATGGGTATAGATCTGTTCTATTGTCAGATTTTTCAGCAAATATGGCGCATTTGAAATTGACCGGTAAGGTTGGTAATGTGCAATATACTTCCATTTGGGCATATATGACCGATCCAAATAATCCAAGGATTGACTCCCTGAATTCAGGTGGTCGTTTTGGTGATGGTATCAAATGGGGTGCATTCCAGTATTTAGATTGGAATGTGACCAATAGATTGTCCTTAGGATTCTTCCAATCCGTTATTTGGGCCAACCGTAATCAAGCTGGACATAGAGGGTTCGATTTCAATTACCTAAATCCTGTATTGTTCCTGAGACCGGTGGAAAATAATAATATTTCTTCCCCAGATAAGATGTTCTTGGGTTTGAATGCCAAGTATAAGATCCTTGATAACTTGACTGCTTACGGTCAGTTTCTCTTAGGTGAATTTACTGCGAAGGAATTCTTCTCAAACAACGGATATAAACACAATAAATGGGGTATGCAATTGGGAGCAAAAGCCTTTAATATTTTTGGTGTAAGAAACTTAAATATTTTGGCAGAATATAATGCGGTTCGTCCATATACCTATCAGCACTTTGTTTCGATCTCTAACTATAGTAACCGTGGGGAACCTTTGGCGCATCCTAGAGGAGCGAACTTTAGGGAGTTGATCGGTATTGCAAACTATTCTTGGAATCGTTTTGATTTTTCTGTTCAAGGGATGTACAGTCGTTATGGGACCGATCCGATGGGACAATTGGGACAGTTTATCAACTATGGTGGAGATATCTTCCAATCGTACAATACTGCACCTAATACCTATGGAAACAAAATCGGCCAAGGTGTTCAAAACGATCTTTACTACGCGGATTTAAAAGCTGCCTATGTCTTGAACCCGAAATATAATTTGAGGTTTGAAGTGGGCTATACGCAGCGTTATAACAAGATCGAAAAAGCTCCGACCCAGAAATCTGGTGTAATTACCGTGGGATTACGTTCAAGTTTCCGTAATCTTTATGGAGATCTTTAGGATTATAGTATCTTTATCGAATAAACGCAAATAATGAAGAAGATATTAATCCTAAATGGGCCTAATTTGAATCTACTTGGTGTTCGAGAGAAGGGGATCTATGGAGACCAATCCTTTGAAACCTATTTTGAACAACTGAAAGATAAATATGCGGTTTTGGACCTGCATTATTTTCAGAGTAATTCTGAGGGAGCAATTATCGATAAACTCCATGAAGTTGGCTTTTCATTTGATGGGGTAATATTGAATGCCGGTGCTTATACCCATACTTCAGTAGCCATAGCAGATGCAATCGCTGCGATCAATACGCCTGTTGTGGAGGTTCATATCTCCAATGTTCACCAACGTGAGGAATTCAGACATCATTCTTACCTGTCCAAAAATTGCAAAGGTGTAATATTAGGCTTCGGATTGGATAGTTATCGATTGGGATTAGAAAGCTTTTTGAACGGATAAGTTCATGAACATAAAACAAATAGCGGGGAACCATAAGTTCCCCGCTATTTGTTTTATGTTATTTTTTTGATTAAGATTCTGTTGTTGGAACCCTTTTTTTGACGATAAGGTGTAGTATCAGGGACAAAATTCCTCCAGAGCACATCACCATTAGCATCGGCCATGCCGTTCCATTATGGAAGAAGCTGACCAAGGCTGAAGCAAAGGCTCCAATGGCCATCTGGATACAGCCTAATAGGGCAGATGCACTGCCGGCTAGGCTTTTGAAAGGTGTCAAAGCTACGGCTGAGGTATTCGGGAAAATAAAACCATGACCGAAAAGGAAGCAAAAAATTAGGATCAATAATACCGGAAAACTCAGGCTATTGGTCATTAATGCTATAATCATCAGTATTCCTATGAAGGCCTGCCAAGTATTCGCCATCCGGCTGATGTATTCGCTGCTATGTTTTTTTAGAAAGTAACGGTTCAATTGGGTTGCAATGACCATCGCAGATGCTATAAAGGCAAAGGCTATTCCGTATTCTGCTTTTGTTAGCCCAAAGAATTGCTGCATCACAAAGGAGGAACCCGCTAAATAGGCATAAGTTCCGGCCGAAGCAATAGAGCCGATCAGACAATAGGAAATAAAGACCTTATTGGAAAGGACCTGCCAGAAGTTCCCCAAGATAGATTTTGGCGCTAAGGACAAACTTCGGTTTCCAGCAAAGCTTTCAGGCAACAAGAAAGCCGTAGCAACCAAAATAAATAAGGATAGCACAGCCAAGAATAAAAAGATATAGTGCCAATCAAAATGGGCCAGCATAAAGGCGCCGATGCTCGGGGCAAGGATAGGCGAGACCCCAATGACCAACATCAATAAACTGAAGACCTTGGCCGCCTCACGATTGCTGTAATAATCGGTTACCATAGCTCTTGCGCCAACCATGCCACCACAGCTTCCCAAAGCCTGTAGGAATCGAAGGATAATGAGATGATTGATGTCCTTGGTCAAGATACACAGAAGGGAAGCAAAGAAATATATAGCTAACCCGACCAATAGCGGCTTTTTGCGGCCATATTTGTCCAATAACGGTCCGTAGATCATCTGACCGAAGGCAATGCCGATAAAATAACTGGTAAGCGTCAGTTGAACTTTATCCACGGAAGTATTGAAGTCTTCAGCTATGACATCAAAAGCAGGTAAATAAAGATCAATGGAGAAAGGTCCGATTGCAGATAGTAAACCTAAAATTAGCAGCGTGACTTTTCTGTTGTTTTTTAGAGCAGATGACATTCAATAAGGATAAAAAAAGCCCTGTTCTAATACAGGGCTATATGTTGTTAAGCTTTTTTAGTTTCTTTAGGCTTTCTGACCAACAGAAAGATTCCCAGTAAGATGAATGGAATACTTAAGATCTGTCCCATGTTCAATAACATTCCAGCTTCAAAAGCTACTTGATCGATTTTTACATATTCAATTACGAAACGTGCTCCAAAAAGAAGGATCAAGAATATTCCAAATAATTTCCCTGGTTTTGGGTCTTTGTTTTTCTGGTACATCGCCCAAAGGATAAAAAAGATAATGACGTATGCAATGGCTTCATACATTTGTGCAGGGTGACGAGGGATCTGGTCAATGTGGGTAAATGCGACCGCCCATGGAAGGTCTGTAGGATTCCCGATCATTTCTGAATTGAAGAAGTTCCCTAGACGAATAAAAGCTCCTGCAATAGGCACTACAAGGACCAAACGGTCTGTAATCCACATGAAATTAGTTTTTGTATTTCTTGAAAACAACCATAAGGCTATCAATATACCAATGGCGCCACCATGGCTCGCCAATCCGGTAAAACCAGTTAATTCCCAACTTCCATTGATTTTCTGAAAGGGGATGAATATTTCCAGGAAATGTTCTTTGTAGTATGCCCAGTCGTAGAAGAAACAGTGACCAAGTCGAGCACCAACTAAAGTTCCAACAAAGATATAAATGGTTAATTTATCCAATAACTCTTGCGATTTTCCTTCTCTCTTAAAGATCTTGAGCATCAAGAAGTAAGATACTACAAAGGCTAACAACCAACATAGCGAATACCAGCGTACGCCAAATGATCCAATTTTAAAGATTTCTGGTTCAGGTCCCCAGGTAATAAAACTTAAAATATCTAACATATTGCAATAATGTGTCCGGTAAAGATAAGCTTTCGGATTTTATTTTTGCGAAAATTAAGGAAATACTTATTTTGCGAGAATTAATACTTCACTATGGCGAAAAAATCAGCAAAAGTAGAAGAAAGAGCATCGGTAGTGACGGATGCTTCCTTGTCTTTTTTTGAAAAATATATCAATAATCCTTCTCCAACAGGTTTTGAATGGGGAGGACAGCGAATGTGGTTGGACTATATCAAGCCCTATGTCGATGAGACCTATATTGATAACTACGGAACTGCGGTTGGGATCATAAATCCGAAAGCAGAATACAAGGTGGTAATTGAGGCTCATGCGGATGAGATCTCTTGGTTTGTGAACTATATCTCTAAAGACGGTTTGATCTATGTCATCCGTAATGGCGGTTCTGACCATCAGATCGCTCCGTCAAAACGTGTCAATATCCATACGGACAAGGGTATTGTGAAAGCGGTTTTTGGCTGGCCAGCCATCCATACCCGTTCTGGTGAAAAAGAAGAGAGCCCGAACCTGAAGAATATTTTCTTGGACTGTGGCTGTACTTCCAAAGAGGAGGTCGAAGAACTGGGCATCCACGTTGGCTGTGTGATCACCTATGAGGATGAGTTCATGATCTTGAACAACCGCTATTATGTAGGTAGGGCACTGGATAACAGAGCTGGTGGGTTTATGATTGCCGAGGTTGCCAGATTGTTGAAGGAAAACAAGAAAAAACTTCCTTTTGGATTATATGTAGTCAATTCGGTTCAGGAAGAGATTGGTCTTCGCGGAGCAGAAATGATTGCCAATTATATCAAGCCAAATGTGGCGATCGTCACGGATGTTACCCATGATACCAATACACCGATGATCAATAAGATCACCCAAGGCGATCTGGCCTGTGGGAAAGGACCTGTGGTTTCTTATGCCCCTGCAGTTCAGATTAACTTGAACAGACAGTTGATCGAGGTGGCCCAAAAGAATAATATTCCAATTCAAAGACAGGCGTCATCACGATTTACGGGAACCGATACCGATGCATTTGCATATTCAAATGGAGGTGTTCCATCTGCGTTGATTTCCTTACCTTTGCGTTATATGCACACAACTGTTGAAATGGTTCACAGAGAAGATGTGGATAATGTGATCCGATTGATCTACGAAATGGTCCTCACCATCCAAAAAGATCAGGATTTCAGAACATTTAGTAAATAAAATAAATTAGAGAAGAGAACAGACATGGAAAACCCTAATCCAAATCCGGAAGGACAAGAATTAAGCATAGAACTAACCGAAGAGATTGCAGAAGGAGTGTATTCAAATCTTGCAATTATCACCCATTCTAATACAGAGTTTGTGGTGGATTTTGTTAGGATTATGCCTGGTGTGCCTAAGGCTAAAGTTAAGTCTAGGGTTATTTTGACACCTGAACATGCAAAACAATTAATGAAAGCTTTGCAGGAGAACATCAGCCGTTTTGAAGGGCAGAATGGAACAATCCAGCCAAAGGATATGCCATATCCCCTTAACTTCGGAACTCCAAAAGGCGAAGCTTAAATTTATTTCATAAAGCTTTAAAATAGCTGCCATTGGCAGCTATTTTTGTTTGATGTTTCCTGAGAAGGTATAAAATCATGAAATGATTCCGGCCTGTTAAAATCAGTTTCTTGAAAATATTGCTGAATGTTTTGTTTTTTAATGTATTTTACTGAAATAAAAACCTGTTTTTAATCCTACACGGTTTCGCGGAAATGGAGATTGCTCTTAAATAGCTAAGATGTTCATTACGAATGGATAGTGATTTTCAGTTAAAATTTGGAATGGGTTTTGTTTTATGGATAACTTTGCCGCTTCTGGCAATTCAATCATATTAAAATGGATATTAAAGTTAGAAACCTTAGTAAAAAAGATTATAAGGATTTAAAGAATTCTATGGAAGAAGCTTACCATGGTTTGGTAGGGGATCCATGGACCAAAGAGAATATTGTTGACCTTATCGATATTTTTCCTGAAGGACAGATCGCTGTTGAGGTGGATGGGAAAGTTGTGGCATGTGCATTATCCATTATCCTGAATTCACGCAAGACCAATATTTACGATAAATATTACAGCATCATTGATGATGGTAAGTTTGATAAACACGATACAGATGGGGATACCCTATACGGTATCGAGGTATTTGTGCATCCGGATTTCCGCTCCTTGCGATTAGGAAGAAGGTTGTATGATCAGCGAAAAGAGTTATGTGAGCAGAGGAACCTACAAAGGATCATCGCCGGTGGACGTATTCCGAATTACCATAACTATTCGGACAGTATGACCCCAAGGACCTACATTGAAAAGGTGAAAAGAAAAGAGATCTATGATCCTACTCTGACCTTCCAGCTTTCCAATGATTTCCACGTTAAGAAGATCTTAAAGAATTACCTTCCTGAAGATGCGGAATCGATGGAGGTAGCGACCTTATTGGAGTGGAACAATATTTATTATGAACCGGACGCTCCTTCGAACTCGGCAACCAAGCAAACCATCCGTTTGGGCTTGGTGCAATGGCAGATGCGCCAGTTTAAGGATATTCAGGAATTTTATGATCAGATTGAATTCTTCGTGGATACGGTGAGTGACTACAATACCGACTTCATCATGTTCCCTGAGTTTTTCAATACACCATTGATGAGCCCTTATAATGAGCTTCCAGAGCGTCTGGCCATGGAGAAGTTAGCGGAACATACCAAGGAGATCGTTGAGCGAATCCAGCAGTTTGCCGTTTCTTATAACGTGAATATTATTTCCGGATCTATGCCAATCATGGAGCGTGGTAAGTTGTATAACATCAGTTACCTGTGTCATCGTAACGGTAGTTTGGACCATTATAAGAAAATACATATTACACCGAATGAAATGAAGTATTATGGCTTAGTGGGCGGTTCGGAAGTGAAGGTGTTTGATACCGATTGCGGTAAAGTGGGGCTTTTGATCTGTTATGATGTTGAATTCCCGGAATTGAGCAGGATCTTGGCGGATCAAGGAATGCAGATCTTGTTTGTGCCTTTTATGACTGATACACAGAATGGTTATATCCGTGTCCGTGCATGTGCACAAGCTAGGGCTATCGAAAATGAATGTTATGTAGCGATCGCAGGGTCGGTAGGTAACTTGCCTCGTGTAAACAACATGGATATTCAGTATTCACAATCTGCGGTATTCACTCCATCAGATTTTGCCTTTCCAAACAATGCAATCAAGGCAGAAGCCACGCCAAATACCGAAATGGTCCTGATCGCTGACGTTGATCTTTACGCTCTGCGTGATCTGCATGAGTATGGAACTGTCAAGATCTTGAAGGATAGAAGAAAAGACTTATATGAAGTGAAGCTTCTGAAGTAGGCTATCACCTTTTAAATAGCAAAGGGGCAATTTTTTGATTGCCCCTTTGCTATTTAATATTCTTAATTTCTTATAGTTCCCTGATCCAAATGTTTCGGAAAGAAACTAGATCACCATGATCTTGTAATGCTATCGGACCCGCGCCATGGACCTGCATTTTAGGTAATCCAATGTATTCTGTTGTACCTTGGATTTCGGTGTTGTTCTGAACAACTACGCCATTATGTAGCACAGTAACCATTCCTCTTTTGATCAAATGACCGTCCTTGTTGAATTTAGGAGCTGAATAGATCACATCATAGGTATGCCACCCACTTTCAGGTTTTCTCACTTCTGCAAGAGGAGGGCTTTGTTTGTATATACTTCCCGCTTGTCCGTTGGTGTACGTTTTGTTGTTGTCGTTATCCAATACCTGAAGTTCATATTTTCCTTGTAGGAATATGCCGGAGTTTCCACGTCCTTGACCTTCACCTTTGATGGTTTCAGGGCTTTTCCACTCGATATGTAATTGGAAATCTTCAAAGGTCTTTTTGGTATGGATACCACCAGTACCTGGCTTAACCGTTAGTACGCCATCTTTGATGGTCCATTGCGGAGCACTTTCATCTTTGTCGCTTACCCATTCCGATAGATTCTTTCCATCGAACAAGACAATGGCATCCGAAGGGGCTGCATTAGCTTTGGTATTAACGACGCGAGGAACTGGTTCATAAAATTCAGTGTCTTCAGGTTTAAACTTTGTTTGTGCGCTTGCATAGGATACTCCAGCAAGCAATGCTATTAATAAAGAATGTTTTAACATCGGTTTAAGTATTTTGTTATGGTTAATATAAGAAAAAACATTATTTTTAATAAGCAAAATCAAAAACTTTATTCATAATGGCCCAGATTACCCAAAAAATTGCACTAGAAGATGTTCGTTTTTATTCACCGATTGGTTACTATGAAGAAGAGCAGGTTTTAGGGAATGAGTTTATGGTTAGTGTTTCAGTAAGTTTCCCCTTCAAAAATCCAGACGCTGAAGAAATTGAAAATACAGTAAATTACGAAGAGCTTTATGCTATCTTGGTAGAGGTGATGAGCCCTCGCAGAAAGTTACTGGAGTCTGCAGCAGAAGATATCCTAAACAGAATTGTTGAAGAATATTCGCATATCCAACAGATCGAGATATCCATTCGAAAGATTAATCCTCCATTTGGAGGTGATGTTGCTAATTCTGTAGTATCTCTTTATTACACAAAGGATTAACTGTCTAAAAATCATGTTGTATTTTTCTTAACCGGTCATTTTGGCTGTGTTTTTTGCTTGATACAGGACAAATTGTCTTGTAAATAAGTTTGTATGCCCTTGGTACGTTAGTTGATTATAGGATGTTATAAAACAGAAATTAAAGAACTAAAAAATAAGGAGGAATTAAACATGGCATTAATAAAATTACCAGGAAAATCTTACAACACAGATGCAGTGAATCCATTTGTAAACAATGTATTTGACAATTTATTCAATGATTCATTTTTAACAGACCGCTTGGTAACACGCGTACCTGCAGTCAACATTACGGAATCCGCAGAAGCTTTCCATATTGAAGTTGCTGCACCAGGTTTGCAGAAATCAGATTTCAAGATCAATGTGGATAAGAATGTAATCAATATCTCTGTTGAAAAACAAGAAGAAAAAGTAGAAGAGGGTAAAGTATATAGCAAAAAAGAATTTAGCTACACTTCGTTCTCCAGATCTTTCACACTACCTGAAGTAGTTGATTATTCTAATATCGATGCTGCCTATGAAAATGGAGTATTGAATATTAAGATCGGTAAAAAAGAAGAAGCAATCGTAGCAAAGAGACTAATTGAAGTGAAGTAAGTTTAATTGTGGTTAGTTGAATGAGGAGCTGTCCGTTTGGACAGCTCCTTTTTTATTGGATTGTCATACAAATGTCTTTTTAGAAAAATTAAACAAAACTACTTAACACTGTTAAGTAGTTTTGTTTTTGAAAACAATATCAAGTGGAAAAGAAAATAAAACAAAAAGAAGACCTACGTACCGTGATTTTAGAAGCAGCAAAAAAGCTGTTTGTCCAGGAAGGGTATGAGGCGACTTCAATAAGAAAGATCGCAAAGGAAATTGGATTCAGTCCTACAACGATCTATCTATACTATAAGGATAAGAATGATATCGTTTATGCCTTACATCAAGTAGGGTTCGGGATGCTGAAGGATCAGTTCCTTCCATTGATGACAGTGGAAGATCCCTTTGAACGTTTAAAAGCAGTCGGACGGATATACATTCATTTTGCTTTTACACACCCTGAATACTACCAGGTTATGTTTATGATGAAGGAGCCATTGTCTTTCTTGAATTCGCAGATAGAGGATAGTTCTTGGGTTGAGGGTGAATTGGTGATCGAATTATTAAAGAAGACCATTGTTGATTGTCAACAGGTGGGTTATTTCAAAGGTATGGATCCTGTATTTGTGACCATTCAAGCTTGGAGTTCTGTGCATGGATTGGTTTCATTACATATCACAAAGCATTTAGATTGTTTACATGAGTTGTTTGGAAAAACAGGTGATCTGGAAGACCATGTTTATTCTTCCTACCTCATCCTGGTTGGATTGATCCAAGCAACAAAATAGTTTTTTTTGAATATATAGTTAACACTGTTAATAATGAGCTTATACAAATCACTAACTAAGCTGATAATCCTTTTTACCGGAATAAGTGGAATCAGTTACGCGCAAGACCATCAATTAGAACAGTATGTACAACAGGGCCTGGATAGCAATTTGGTGTTGATCCAGAAAGACCTATCCATGAAAAAGGCAATGAATGGACTAGAGGTGGCAAGGAGCATGTACCTTCCTAACATCACTTTCGACTTGACCTATTCTCATGCAGATGGCGGCCGATCCATCGACCTTCCAATTGGCGATATGTTGAATCCAGTCTACACTACGTTGAATCAATTGACTCAAAGCAGCAATTTCCCCCAGATTGAGAATGAACAGATAACCTTCCTTCCAAAGAACTATTACGATGCCAAGGTGAGGACATCCGTGCCAATCATCAATACTGATATCAAACACAATAAGGTCGTCCGTGAAAAAATGGTCGAGCTGAGCAAGACCGAAACAGAAACCTACAAAAGGGAATTAGTTAAGGATATTAAAATAGCCTATTTCAATTATTTAAGTGCGGTCCAAGCCAAAGAGATTTATTTGAACGCTTTGACTTTAGCCAAAGAGGGCAGGCGGGTGAACGAAAAATTACTGGAAGCAGGAAAAGGACTGCCAGCATACGTGATCAGGTCAGATGCCGAAATCGCGCAACAGGAATCAAAAATCGCAGAAGCAGAACAGCAGATCAAGAATGCCAAGTATTATTTCAATTCACTATTGAACCGAGATGCGAATGCAGAAATCTATTTTGATCCTGCACAAAGCAGGACCAATGAACTCCATGCAACCGAACTATCGGTAAATATCGATGGCCGTGAAGAATTGAAGTCGCTTGAAGGCAATATTTCCATCCAAGAGTCTTTGGTAGAGATGAGCAAGCAAGCCTTTGTTCCAAAGCTCAGTGCCTTTTTGGATTTAGGATCACAGGCTGAGGGTTTGCGCGTAAGCCGTCAATCGCAATATTTCATGGTGGGTGCTCAATTGAGTTTCCCCATATTTCAGGGAAACAGAAACCGACTGAAGATCCAGGAAAACCAGATTGCTGTCGCCGAAGCTCAAAACAAAATGGATCAAGCCAAACAGCAATTGGAACTTTCCGCTGAGGTAGCTAAAAATGAATTGATAGCTATGCAAAAGAACTACGAAAGTTCAAAAATCCAGATGGAAGCAGCTTCAACCTATCAGCGGTTGATATTAAGAGGCTTCAATGAAGGTGTCAACACCTATATCGAAACCATCGACGCCAGGTCACAGTACACCAATTCGCAAATGGCTAATAATATTGCAGCCTTCAAATTATTGTCTGCCATAGCAAAATTAGAACGAGAAAACGCATCATATCAACTAAAATAAGACCCATGAAATTAGCATATACAACCCTATTGTTTGCGGGAATAGCAATCTCCATTTCTAGCTGTAAACAAGCCGAACGAAAATCTGAATTATCCGTACAGGATACCATTCCCGTTAAATTGATGCCTATCAATATTGGAGCAGGAGATTCTGGAATAGAGGCAACAGGCGTCTTTACCACAGATGATGAAACTGTATTAAGCTTTAAGAATGGCGGTGTAATTTCTAAGATCACGGTCAAAGAAGGCGATGCGGTCCGCAGGGGGCAGCTTTTAGCTTCTGTACTGAGTTCTGAGGTAGATGCAAAAGCTGGACAAGCTAAACTTGCTGTAGAAAAGGCCAGAAGGGATTTCGAGCGTGCAAGTAAGCTGTACCGGGACAGTGTAGCCACGCTGGAGCAAATGCAGAATGCAAAAACAGCGCTTGATGTTGCCCAGCAAGATCTGAAGTCTGTAAGTTTCAATCAACAATATTCCAATATATATTCTCCGGTTTCTGGATTTGTGCTCGCGAAAATGGCCAATGAAGGTCAAGTTGTCGGTCCTGGAACACCGATCCTGCAAGTCAATGGTGCAAGCAATGCCAATTGGAAGCTGAAGGTTGGTGTTGGAGACCAGCAATGGAGCCAGATCAAGGTTGGTGACCCGGCCAAGATCAGCACAGATGCTATGCCTACCGATACTTTGGATGCAGTGGTTTCTAAGAAATCAGAAGGATTGGATCCGCAGACCGGTACATTTACCATCTTTTTGGAACTAAAGGAAAAACCTAGCTATAAACTGGCTACAGGGATTTTTGGAAAATCCATTATCATGAATTCTGGAATGAAAGCAGGCAACCAATGGCGCATCCCATTCTCCGCCTTGCTGGACGGAAATGGGCGTGAAGGCTATGTTTTCATCACAGAAGATGGCAAAACGGCCAAAAAGCAAAAGATCAAGGTCGCCAAAATTGAAAATGATGATGTACTAGTTGCAGCTGGTCTTGAGCAAGCGCAATCCATCATTGTTTCCGGAAGCCCGTATTTGGTCGATGGATCAGCAATTGTTGTTAAAAAATAATACCTAACACCCGAAATCATGAGCTTAATTAAATACCCAATTAAGAACTACCAATTTACCATGATCATGGTATTGATGATTCTGGTGGTTGCTATTACATCCATGTTGACCATGCCAAGGGCAGAAGATCCTGATATGAAGGGGGTCACTTTCCCAGTTTTGGTGGTGCATCCTGGAACCAGCCCAAAGGATATGGAACAATTGGTGGTGAAACCATTGGAAGCCAGGTTCTATGCCTTGGACCATATCAAAACCATTAAAACCACCATCAATAACAGCGTAGCATTTTTCTTGGTGGAATTCGATTATGGAGAAGATTACGATGATAAATACCAAGAATTAGTACGTGAATTGAATGCTGCCAACTCGGAGCTACCCGATAATATATACAGCATGGAGGTCCTCAAGATCGACCCAACCAATGTCAGTGTTATCCAAGCGGCTCTGATCTCTGAGAATGCTTCAGCAAGCAGCATGAAGAAATATAGCGACAAACTGAAGGAGGAGCTTGAAAAAGTGAAAGCTTTAAAATCAGTTGAAATTTCAGGTCTTCCTGACCAACAGGTCCGTATCGACCTGAACCAGGCCAAGCTTGCAGAATTAAATATCCCGATGAGCAGGATTATCCAAGCGGTCCAAAGTGAAAATCAAAACATCCCTGCTGGAAGTATCAATGCCGGGAGCCAGTCTTTTAGCGTCAAGAGTTCAGGAAATTATCAGAGCATCAGCGATATACAGCATACCATCATTTCGAGTGCCCAAGGGCGAAATATTTTATTGAAGGATGTGGCGGATGTCTATCCTACATTTGGTATAAGTAACCATATGACCCGTTTGAATGGTTATAAATGCATCCTTATCAATGCTGCCCAGAAGGAAGGGATGAATATTTCCGATACGCAAGAAGAGTATAAAAAGATCTTGGAAGAATTTAAGGCAGGATTGCCAGACAATATAGACTTGGTGCTCAATTTTGATCAGGCAGAAAATGTAAACAATCGCCTTGGAGGGTTGGCCATTGATTTTGGAATAGCTATTTTCTTGGTACTCTTTACCTTATTGCCTTTGGGAACCCGGGCATCCCTGGTGGTTATGATCGCCATCCCCTTATCCCTTGGAATTGGACTTATCGCAATGAATTCCTTTGGTTATTCATTGAATCAGTTAAGTATAGTTGGCTTTGTGGTGGCATTGGGCTTAGTGGTTGATGATAGTATCGTTGTTGTGGAAAATATCGAACGCTGGATGCGTGAAGGATATAGCAAGATGGAAGCCGCTATAAAAGGAACAGAACAGATAGCATTAGCGGTATTGGGCTGTACGGTCACCTTGGTGATTGCCTTTATGCCGCTGGTATTTATGCCTGAGATGGCGGGTGAATTCATCCGCAGTATGCCTATTGCGGTTATTTCTTCCGTGATTGGATCCATGTTTATTGCCATATTGGTTGTTCCTTTTCTTTCCAGTAAGATCCTGAAGCCGCATGAAGAAGAAGGTGGAAATGCCATCCTTCGAGGCATGCAGAAAATTATCCATAAATCATATGGCGTTTTCTTGGACAAAGCCTTAAAGCATCCTGGTCGCACCGCCATTATTGCCTTGGCTATTTTCTTGGGCTCATTGGCCCTGATACCTATCGTAGGTTTCAGTTTATTCCCAGCTTCGGAGAAACCGCAGTTCATGGTCCACATCAAGACCGCCTTGCAATCGAATATACAGACAACCGATAGCATCACAAAAGCCATTGAGCATGATCTAAAACAGATTCCTGAAGTAAAGTATTATACCTCAAACATCGGAAAAGGAAACCCCAGGGTCTATTATAATATGCAACAGGCTCGGGAAGACGTTTCTTATGCGGATATCTTTGTACAGCTTCACGGTGACGTGAATTCAAAGGAAAAGGTCGCCTTAATTGAAGAATTGAGAGCCAAATGGACGCCCTATCTTGGTGCAAAAGTAGAAGTGCGAGATTTCGAACAGGGCGTTCCGATCATTTCACCAGTAGAAGTCAGGGTATTTGGCGAGAACCTCGATACCCTTCAGGCCTTATCCTATAAAGTAGAGGAGCTGTTGAAAAATACAGAAGGTTCGGAGTATGTCAATAACCCTATAAAAAACAATAAAACGGACATTAAGGTCAACATCAATCGCGAGAAAGCCATGGCCCTTGGTGTGCCGACCTCATCTATTGACCAAACTATCCGAGTAGCCTTGTCTGGATATAGCGTAGGTACCTATTCTGACCCGAATTCCGATGATAATGACTATGATATCATGGTCAGTGTCCCGCGAGATGGCGAAGCAACCATAGAAACCTTAGAAGGTATCTTTATCGACAATGTTGCAGGTACTTCCATTCCATTGACCCAATTGGCTACACTCGAGTTTGAAGAGTCGCCTTCCAATATCTATCACCAGAATAAGATCAGGACCGTTGCGGTCAATTCCTTTGTGAAAAAGGGATATGGAAACGATGAGGTTATCAATTCGGTAATCGAGCAGATGGAAAAATTCCCTTTCCCTACCGGTTATTTCTATGAGATGGGCGGCGAGGTGGAAAGCCGTGAGATGGCATTTGGAGGTTTTGGAACCATTATTCTGATTACCATTTTTATGTTTATCGCGGTGCTGATCTTGGAATTCAAAACCTTCAAGAGTACATTGATAGTATTGTCTGTAATTCCTTTAGGTGTTGTTGGAGCTGTGCTGGCCTTGCTCGCAACTGGAAATACTCTGTCCTTTGTGGCCACCATTGGTATTGTTGCCCTTGCAGGTATTGAAGTCAAGAATACCATCCTTTTGGTGGACTTCACCAACCAGTTGAGAAGGGAAGGGATGGCGTTGAATGAAGCCATTGAAAAAGCAGGCGAGATTCGGTTCCTGCCGATCATCTTGACAACATTAACTGCCATTGGTGGATTATTGCCGATCGCTTGGTCGTCCAATCCCCTGATTTCGCCATTGGCAACGGTGATGATCGGTGGATTGATCAGTTCGACCTTATTGTCAAGGATAGTAACTCCGGTAATCTATAAATTGATTCCGCCAAAGATAGAAGTAGAAGAACAAAAAGAACAACATTCATAAAAACCGAAAGGCTGGCCAATATCTAATATAGACCAGCCTTTACTTTTGCTAATTGTAATTTAGTTATTCGATTTATATCGATGGTATTCTTCTTTCAGTTCTTCATATCTTCTTTTCCAATCCTCTGGTGTCCTTTCCGAAATGTTTTTCAGTTTTTTCAATTGAAAGGATAGGATACAGGAAGCCAATCCGGCAGAGATTATAGCCATACCTGTCCAGATGACGATGGTCAGTCCTGCAAATACAGGATTCCACAACAGGATAAAGCTGAAAATCATACCTAGTACGGAAAAAAATAAGATCCATCCCCAATTCTTGATCCCATATTGTTTTAGGTCCAAAGCAAATGAAAGGTATTGAACCGATTTAAACATCACAAAGAACCCGATTACAAAGGGTAATGTTGCCAATGATATGGCAGGATTGCTCAACAATAACAACCCGAATAAGGTGTTCAGGATCCCACCTGCTAAATACCAACCCCAGCCTTCGATTTCATTCTTGTTGTTTAAGGCGAATATGATTTCCATCACCCCAGAAAATAAAAATGAAATACTAAAAACGAACGATAGGGCCAGATAAGAAGTCAAAGGGGTGGCTAGTACGTAAAAACCTAAAATAACAAGTAGGATACCCACGATCAACGGCAGATACCATTGTTTTACGGCTGTTCTAATGGTTTTAAGAAAGTTTTCCATGATTTATGAGTTATGTAGCATGATATCTAGATTATATGTTATAACCTAATACAACTCAAATTTCATTAAGTTTTCTATAATTATAAACATTAATGACGAATGTCATTTATTAGCTAAAGTTAACCTAAAAGAAGGTTAATGAATTTTCCTTACAAACAAATATTAGTTGTAGCTGTTTATGTTTAAAAGGAGTAAACATGAAAAAACTATTGATATTAGGATCGGCCTTATTAATGTTGGCCTGCAATAACCAGAATAAACAGAACAATAACAATGCGGACAGTGCGGTTTCGGATGGTTCCACCCAAGGTCCCATTCCGGCAAATAATCCAGCGGATGTTTTGCCGCATGCTGCAAAAAAGTTTATAGAAGACCATTTCCCGAATGCAACAATCCAACATGTTGAAAATAAACAAAGCCCAGTGACGGATGGGACTGTTTTCGATGTGGACCTTTCTGATAATACGGAAATTGATTTTGATAAAGATGGCGAATGGAGAGAAATCAGTACCAAAGGGGATGTAGTTGTACCGATGGCGGTATTACCTTCTTCGGTTCAGGAATATATCAATGCCAATTATGCCGGTCAGACCATTCAATCAATCGATAAGGATATCGATGTGATGGCTGTAGAGCTGAAAAATGATACTGATCTAGTATTTGATCTCGATGGAAAATTCCTGAGAGTCGATAAATAGAAGTTTTAGTCTAATAATAAAGCCCTCGTACAAGTTGTGCGAGGGCTTCTTTTTTATTTTTCAGGTATTAACCTAAGCTCTGTAAGCTTTCTTCTAATATCTGGATCTTGGCTTCTGCATCCGCCTTTTTATTCTTCTCGTTTTCTACGATTTCAGGTTTTGCATTTTGCACAAATCTCTCATTTGATAACTTCTTGTCAACAGAGATCAAGAATCCTTTCAGGTATTCAATCTCTTTGCTGATTCTTTCCTTTTCCGCATCAACATCGATGTTGTTTTCCAGGGCAACATAACATTCGTCTTTTCCAGCAAGGAAACTTACCGCTCCACTTACTTTTTCTTTTACAAAGGATAAGTCTTCAATGTTCGCCAGCTTCTTGATGCTATCTTGGTATTGACTGTAATCAATATTCGTTGCATTGATAGCTAAAGGAAGAGCAATCTTTGGAGACAGACCTTTAGAATTTCTGATATTACGTACCTCAGAGATGATCTGTTGAACGATAGCAAATTCTTTGATGGTGTTCTCATCGAATGCCTCAACCTTAGGGAAATCAGCTACAATGATGCAGTCTTCGGTGCTGCGGGTTCCAAAAATCTCATCATGCCATAACTCTTCCGTAATGAAAGGCATAAATGGATGAGCTAACTTCAGTACCTTTTGGAATAGACCTTTAACAGTTTCGTAGGTTTCTTTTTCAATTGGCGCTTGGTATGCTGGTTTTACCAGTTCAAGGTACCATGAACAGAAATCATCCCAGATTAATTTATAGGTTGCCATTAAGGCATCTGAAAGCCTGTAATTGGCAAAATGCTCTTCAATTTCAACCAAGGATTGGTTAAAACGGGATTCAAACCATTTTGCAGACATTTTTTGCGAAGCTGTAGCCTCTTGCTCTACTACTTCCCAACCTTTAACCAAACGGAATGCATTCCAGATCTTATTGGCGAAGTTTCTTCCCTGTTCACAGTATGAAACATCAAACATCAGGTCATTTCCAGCAGGAGAGGATAGAAGCATCCCTACGCGAACTCCATCTGTTCCATATTGCTCCATCAATTCAATCGGATCAGGAGAGTTTCCTAATGATTTGGACATCTTGCGACCCAATTTATCCCTAACGATACCTGTCAGATATACATTGCGGAATGGAGGTTTCTGTGTATAGTCATGACCCATGATAATCATACGGGCAACCCAGAAAAACAAGATTTCTGGTGCTGTCACTAGATCATTTGTAGGGTAATAATATTGGAAGTCTGGGTTCTCTGGATTCCTTACACCATCAAAAACCGACATTGGCCATAGACCCGATGAAAACCATGTATCCAATACATCATCTTCCTGACGGATACCTGTTGCGGATTTTCCGGTATTTTCAAATTCTGCAATGGCTTCGGCCTCAGTTTTCGCAATTACCCACTCATTCTTCTCGTTGTACCATGCTGGAATCCGTTGTCCCCACCATAATTGACGGGAAATACACCAATCCTTCACATTTTCCATCCAATGCTTATAGGAAGCAAAGAACTTTTCAGGAATCAGCTTAATGGTGCCATCTTCCACATATTCCAATGCTGGTTTCGCAAGTTTGTCCATCTTTAAGAACCATTGCATCGATAGCTTTGGCTCAATGGCAGCGTTAGTACGTTCCGAGAAACCTACTTGCGATTTATAGTCCTCGATCTTCTCGATCTGGCCTGCTTCTTCTAGTAATGTTGCTACCTTCTTACGGGCAATAAAACGATCCTCACCAACCAAGATCTGTGCTTTCTCATTTAAAGTACCGTTATCATTCAAGATATCGATAACCTCTAAATTATGCTTTTGACCCAATTCATAGTCATTCAGATCATGGGCAGGAGTTACCTTCAGACAACCTGTACCAAATTCCATCTCCACGTATTCATCTTGGATGATCGGGATTTCACGGTTGATCAATGGAACCAATACCGTTTTGCCTTGAAGATGTTTATAGCGTTCATCCAAAGGATTGATACAGATTGCTGTATCAGCCATGATAGTCTCCGGACGTGTCGTAGCAATGATCACATATTCATCCGAATCTTTGATCTTATAGCGTACGTAGTATAACTTTTGATTGACTTCTTTGCGGATAACCTCTTCATCAGAAAGAGCGGTTTTACCTTCTGGATCCCAGTTTACCATGCGGATGCCGCGATAGATATAACCTTCTTTATAAAATTTGATGAATGTATCGATCACCGCTTCAGAAAGGTCAGGGTCCATGGTGAACTTGGTTCTTTCCCAGTCACATGAAGCTCCTAGTTTTTCCAATTGCTTCAAGATAATACCACCGTATTTTTCCTTCCATTCCCATGCGTATTTCAAGAATTCATCACGGCTGATGGAAGTTTTCTCGATGCCTTTTTCTTTTAACATAGCAACGACTTTCGCCTCGGTAGCAATGGATGCATGATCTGTTCCCGGAACCCAACATGCATTTTTGCCCTGCATACGTGCACGACGGATCAACACATCTTGAATGGTGTTGTTCAACATATGGCCCATATGTAAGACCCCAGTGACGTTTGGAGGTGGCATGACAATGGTATATGGTTCGCGCTCATCTGGTACCGAACGGAAAAATCCATTTGACATCCAGTAGGAATACCACTTCTCTTCAGCTTCTTTTGGATTGTACGTTTTTGCTATGCTCATTATATTCTTAATGTTCTAAAAGGTTACAAAAATACGCATTTAATGCCTTATTTCCCACTTGCTAACCGTAAATAAATCCGCTGTATTTACTAAATGAAAAATTAATGTTAATTAACTGTTACTATCTGTAATTAAATGTAAATTTGGCGATTGAATTTTTTATGACATGAAAAATGTTATTAAGGATTTAAGGGGTTTCTTCTTCTATTTTGGCTACTGGCTATTGATGAGCTTCTTAGATCGATTGATATTCCTAATTTCGTTTTACGATAAAGTCAATTTTTCCAACTTTAAGGATGTATTGAGGATTTACTACCACGGATTGCCACTTGACTTTTCCGTGGTCTCTTATATATGTGCCCTTCCTTTTCTGGGCTACCTCGTTCTGAACCATTATTCTAACGAGATCCTTAAGCGAAAACTGCTCTATGCCTATACTTTTCTGATACTTATCCTATTTCAGATTGTCACTTTTGCCAATGTCAATATTTATAGGGAATGGGGGGATAAAATTTCAAAACGCGCCATTGATGCCATCGCTGAAGATGCTGCTGGAGCAGCGGCCTCAGCTGAATCGACCCCAATCTTGATTCCTGTCCTGGGCATCGTATTGTTGACTGCTGGAGGATATTGGTTATTTCTAAGGCTATTTAGAGAAGTGAGGTTCCCTAAGAAATTAGCATGGTGGATATTGGGGATACAGTTCTTCATTGGTGGACTTTTTCTCTTCGGATTTATCCGTGGTGGATTTGGAAGGGCCCCTTTGAATCCTAGTAAAGCCTATTTTTCAGCCAATACCTTTTATAATCATGCAGCGGTCAATACCCATTACGCCCTGTTGCGCGAGTATTTTACGAGAAACCAGCGCATGCGCTCTCCATATAAATACTTTTCCGCCGACGAAGAGGCCAAAACAGTATTGAAACCTGCTTTCACAGAAATACCGGACTCCACCTTCAATATCCTGAATGCCAAAAAGCCTAATGTCGTGGTTATTGTCCTGGAAAGTTTCGTTGCTGATCTGATACATTCCATGGGCGGAGAGAAGGGAATAACACCACATTTTGAAGAGTTGATTGCACAAGGTCTGTTTTTTGACCAGATTTATGCAGCGTCTGATCGTTCTGATAAAGGCATTGTCGGTATTTTCAGCGGATTTCCTGCACAAGGTCCTGAAAGCATCATAAAATATATCGATAAACATGAAAATATGCCTGCAATAGGGCAGGAGTTCCATGATGCTGGGTATAAAACCTCATTCTATCATGGTGGGCAGAGTGAATTTTACAACTTTAAGTCTTATATGTTGTCCCATGGTATTGAAAAAGTAGTTGATATCATGAACTTCAACCCGCTGTTGCCGCGAACCTCTTGGGGAGTGTATGATCATGTCGTGTTTGAAAGAATGATCGAAGACTTGGATGAAGAAGATCAACCCTTCTTTTCCAGTATTTTTACCTTGGTCAATCATGAACCTTTTGACCTTTACGATGGCTATAAATTTGGTAAGGACAATAATGTAAACAAGTTCAAGAGTACGGCATTTTATACCGATCAGGCAGTCCATGAATTCTTGGAGCAGGCAAAAACCAAAGATTGGTACAAAAATACTTTGTTTGTGCTTGTGGCAGACCATGGTCACCGATTGCCTTCGGAGAAATGGGACATCACTATGCCCCAACGTTTTCATATTCCGCTTTTGTTCTTTGGTGAACCTATAAAAGCTGAATACAGAGGGAAAAAGATGAACATGATCGGAAATCAAACAGATCTTGCCAAATCCCTGTTAAATCAATTAAAACTACCTACTGATCGCTATCGTTGGAGTCGTGATCTTTTCAACCATAGCTTCCCTCAGGTCGCCTTCTATAATTCTAAGGATGCATTTGGCATCATAACCAAAGAGGAAGTGGTTTCATACGATCGTGTAGGGAACCGAGTGAACTTTATTGCCAACGAGCAGTACCCCAAGGAAAAAGCAGATAGCCTTATGAATATGGCAAAAGCTTATTACCAAGAGGTATATGAAGATTTTATGAAATATTAATATGATTAAGTTAAGAGGATGGTTTGGACCTTATTTAGCAATGGCAATTCGCCTTGGATTGATGCTATTGCTCTATGGAATCCTTAGGCTCGGGTTCTATGGATTCAATATGTCCCAATTTCCCCAGGTAACTTTTTCTGAACTGATGCTCATGATGGCTGGTGGAGTGAAGTTTGATATCGTAGCTTTGCTGTACATCAATATCCTATATATCCTGCTTGTTTCCTTTCCAGTTCCTTTTAAATATAACCCTGTTTTTTCCAAAATAACCAAATGGGTCTTTGTCGTATCCAATAGTATAGGAATAGCCCTTAACCTTGTTGATTTCGCCTATTACCCTTTTACCTTAAAGCGAACTACCGGAACCGTGTTTGGGCAGTTTGCCAATGAAGAGAATCTTGGAAATTTGTTCTTGGACTTTGGTTTGGAATATTGGTACCTGCTACTGTTTTTTATCCTGATCGTATGGGGGTTGATAAAGCTCTATGACCTGGTCCAAGTTGAAAAACCGGTGGCATTCAATTGGAAATTCTATTCCGTGCAGTTAGTGCTTTTATTGGCCGTGGCTTTTCTCTTTGTTGGAGGTGTACGTGGTGGCTGGGCCCATAGCACTCGACCGATCACATTGAGCAATGCCGGAGATTATGTGAAATCCCCGGAGGAAATGAACATCGTGCTCAATACGCCCTTTTCGATCTTGAAGACTTTAAAGGCTGTAAGCCTCAAAGAGGAGCATTTCTTTTCAGACCAAGAACTTAATGCCATGTACCCGGTTGTCCATCAACCTAAGGACTCTGCACAGTTTAAGAAATTGAACGTTGTCGTTTTGATAATGGAGAGTTTTGGTAAAGAGCATATTGGATTCTTTAACAAAGATCTGGACAATGGAACTTACAAAGGATATACTCCCTTCCTAGACTCCTTGATCCAGCAATCCTATACTTTCACCAGATCGTATGCAAATGGCCGTAAATCCATCGATGCATTGCCTTCTGTGATTACAGGGATACCTTCGATTGGAGAACCCTTTGTACTTTCGATCTATTCAGGAAACAAAACAACAAGTTTAGCAAAGCTGCTTTCGGATGAAGGCTATGAAACTTCCTTTTTCCATGGAGCCCCGAATGGTAGCATGGGTTTTTCGGCCTATATGCAGTTAGCGGGAATCAAGCATTATTATGGTAAAAATGAATACAATAATGATGCTGATTTTGACGGTATCTGGGGAATCTGGGATGAGCCCTTTATGCAATACATGGCAAAAGAAATGGATCAAATGCAAGAACCTTTTTTCAGTAGCTTTTTTTCCTTGTCCTCACACCACCCTTTCAAGGTTCCAGAGAAATATGCCGGTAGGTTTCCGAAGGGAACCCTTCCTTTGCACGAGCCTTTAGGTTATGCTGACCATGCCCTAAAGGAATTTTTCGAAACGGCTTCAAAAAGTTCCTGGTACAAGAATACCTTATTTGTGATCTGTGCCGACCATGCCAGTATGAGCCATTTTAAAGAGTACAATACCATGCCCAATTCCTTTGCCATCCCAATTGTGTTCTACTATCCTGGCGGGGATTTAAAAGGTGTTTCCGATAAGCTTGTTCAACAGATAGACATCATGCCTACGGTATTGAACTATTTGGAATATGATAAACCTTATTTCTCTTTTGGATTTGATGCCTTAGCTCCCGACCGAAATAACTTCGTGGTCAGCAATATTGGGAATATCTACAACTTTTTTATGGGTGATTATTTCATGACCTATGGAGATAAGGAAGTGAAGTCTGTCTATAACCTCAAAACCGATAAGCTATTAGAGCATGACCTGAAAGGAAAGGAACCTCAGGTTCATGACTCCCTGATGAAACATCTGCAATCTTTTATGCAACAATACAACAATCGGATGATCCACAACAAATTAGTGGCCGATTAATTTACAATGGTTTTTCCAAATTTATATCGAAGGGTAAACATCTGCTGATTGTCCACTTTTCCAGGGGAGAAATGGAATGAGGCGGTAAACTTTCCTTCTATTTTGTCTGATTTGAAGGGCATCCAACCTAAGTCTAAACGATCATAGGTCCTACGGTGGTAAAACGAGTCGCCATTAGGTAGGTTCAATGGTTCACCTAGGTACAATGTATTAGCCAGAAAAAACCTTTTATAGCCCAGATGTATATTGGAGATAAATCCATTTGCTTTTTGCATGTCATAGACCGATCTGACGCGATCGAATCCCATAGCTGCACCAGCATCAATGGTCAGTGAGTCAAAGACAGTCTTATGGCTTAGATCTACACCCAGCCTTAGCATTACTACCGCATTATCTTGTATATGTTCGTCGATGCTATCATTGCTAGTTAGCGCATTATGGTACATCATCCCATCATTACGGATAAAGAAGTTTCCAATGCTAAATTTTCCAGATATTCCAGCGACAAATTGTTCCCTATTCTGATAACCTTGTTTGCTCATCCAGTCAATGAAAACAGATTGTTGGAAATTGCCGTTCTTGTAATTGAAGTACATCCCTTCAATATTTGGTCGGTCATACATCAAGGTGTCAGCCAAAACCATGCGAGGAATGTCTTTCAAACGTTCATACCTAGGCATAAACCCCAAAGCAAAATCAATTTTTTCCGTCTTGTAGTTATAGTATGCGATGGGGTTCCATCGACTTTTGTTTTCTGAATTGATTCCAAACTCCTGATTAAAATGCGCTCCGCCATAAAGCCTATGGTTCTTCTCTATCTCGAAGTATAGGTTAGGGGAGATGGTCGCTCCAAAGAAGGTTTTTGGGATGGTATATTGGGCTCCATACTCCCTGTTGTCTGCATATCCGAAAAAATCTATCCCAAGGCCTATCTTTTGTGCAAATGTGCTGAAGCTTATCAATAAAAGTAAAGCTGTTAGGACTGGTCTTGACATGGAAAATAGGTAATGCTGCATAAAATAATTTGGAGCTCAACTTATAAAGAATCTCTCAAAAATACAAAAGGTCGCTTAATTATTTTAAGCGACCTTTTGAGAATTATGTGTTTTGGAATTAAACTTCCAATAATAATCTAGCTGGATCTTCAAGTAATTGCTTAACGCGTACCAAGAAGCTCACTGATTCACGACCGTCGATAATACGGTGGTCATAAGAAAGAGCGATGTACATCATTGGACGGATAACCACTTGGCCATTTTCAGCGATTGGTCTTTGGATAATGTTGTGCATACCTAAGATTGCCGATTGAGGGGCATTGATAATAGGCGTAGACATCATTGAACCAAATACACCACCATTGGTAATGGTAAATGTACCACCAGTCATTTCGTCGATCGTCAATTTGTTGTCGCGAGCTTTTGTAGCCAATTCAGCAATTGCTTTTTCGATTTGGTATAGGGCCATAGACTCTGCATTTCTGATTACTGGAACTACTAATCCTTTTGGAGCAGAAACCGCAATTGAAATGTCAGCAAAGTCAGAATATACAAGTTCATTATCTTCGATACGAGCATTAACTGCAGGCCATTCTTTCAAGGCAGTAGTCACTGCTTTGGTGAAGAATGACATAAAGCCTAGACCGATACCATGTTTCTCTTTGAAAGTATCTTTGTACTTAGCACGAAGATCCATGATAGGTTGCATGTTTACTTCATTGAATGTAGTTAACATGGCTGTATCATTTTTAACAGCAACCAAACGCTTAGCGATTGTTTTACGCAATGAGCTCATTTTCTCACGACGTTCAACACGCTCACCTGCACTCACTGGAGCAGATGGAGTTACCGCTGCAGCAGGAGCCGCTGGTTTAGATTCCGCTTTCGCTGGAGCTGCTTGAGCTTTCTCAGCATCCTCTTTGGTGATTCTTCCGTCTTTACCTGTTCCTTTGATCGTAGATGGGTCGATTCCTTTTTCTCTTAAGATTTTAGCGGCAGCAGGTGATGCTGTGCCAGCAGCATAAGTTTCAGGACTTTCGTCAGCTTCAGCTTGAGCAGGTTTTGACTCCGCCTGTGCAGCTGGAGCTTCCTCTTTTTTCGCTGGAGCATCGCCAGATCCTGCAGGAGCGTCTCCGTCTTCAATGGTACATACTACCGCACCGATTTCCAGTGTATCACCTTCTTGTGCAATAATACGTAGGATACCAGCTTTTTCAGCAGGTAGTTCAAACGTTGCTTTATCAGATTCTAATTCGGCAATGTTCTCGTCCATTTCGACGTAATCACCATCTTGTTTTAGCCATTGGGCCAAGGTTACTTCGGTAATTGATTCACCAACCGAAGGGACTTTGATTTCTAAGCTCATATTTACTTCTTTTAAACCTCCATTAAATATACTATAATATTACAACGGACGGTTAAACATTTTGTTTATTCGAATGATTTATTAATTATTGCTTCTTGTTGTGCCACATGTTTTTTCATGTAACCTGTAGCAGGGCTTCCGCTCTCCGTACGTGCAATATAATCCGTGAAATCAAGATCAGTCTTGCGGAATATACGGCAGTAATATGGCCATGCACCCATGTTTTCGTTTTCTTCCTGAACCCAGATGAATTCAGTCGCTTTCTTGTACTTCGCACGGATCGCCTTGAATTGATCTACCGGTGCAGGATACAATTGCTCAACCCTAACAATGGCTACATCGGTACGTTTGTCTGCTTGTTGTTTCTCCAATAAATCGTAGTAGATTTTTCCTGAACAGAATAATACACGTTTTACGGTCGTTGCTTTTGCGTAGCTATCATCGATTACTTCTTGGAAGTTCTCTTTGGTAAAGTTATCCAGTTTAGAAACCACTTTTGGATGGCGCAATAAACTTTTTGGCGTAAAGACTACCAATGGTTTACGGAAATCTCTTACCAATTGACGGCGCAATAAGTGGAAGTAGTTCGCTGGAGTGGTACAGTTTGCAATGATCAGGTTGTCGTTCGCACATAATTCCAAGAAACGTTCGATACGTCCCGAAGAGTGCTCTGGACCTTGACCTTCCATACCGTGAGGTAACATCATGACCAAACCGTTCGATCTTTTCCATTTGGTTTCAGCACTTGACAAATATTGGTCAACGATAATCTGAGCACCATTGTAGAAGTCACCAAACTGTGCTTCCCAAACTGTCAATGCTTGAGGATTCGCCAATGCATATCCATATTCAAAACCTAGGACTGCATACTCAGAAAGTAAGGAGTTATAGATGTTGAAACGCTCACCACCATTAACATTTGCCAATGGAATGTATTTCTCCTCCGAGTCTTCCAAAGTCAAAACTGCATGTCTGTGAGAGAATGTACCTCGTTGAACATCCTGTCCTGAAATACGAACGCGTTTGCCATCATCCAATAGGGTAGCATAAGCCATCAATTCACCCATCGCCCAATCGTAGTTGTCATTTTTAACCATGGCAGCACGATCTTCGAACAATTTTGAGATCTTACGGAAGAACTTCTTGTCTTTTGGTAGGGTCGTGATTTCCGTAGCCAATTTCAAGAATTCCTTTGCAGGAACCTTCGTGTCTACCTCTTCATAGTTATCAGCCTTTTTAGCGGCATGTAAACCTTTCCACGCTCCACCGAACATTGGAACTTCTTCGTCCAATTTATCTGTTTTCTTGGCGATGTCCAATTGCTCTTGAAGATAATCCTTAAATTCCTTCTCTGTGTTTTTCACATAGGTCTGGTCAATGGATTTCTCATCCACCAATTTCTTGGCATATACATCTTTTGGATTCGGATGTTTTTCAATAGCCTTGTACAATAATGGTTGAGTAAACTTAGGTTCATCAGCCTCGTTATGCCCGTAACGACGGTAACATAATAGGTCGATATAAACATCAGTTTTATATTTCTGACGGTATTCTACCGCTAAATTAATCGCATAAACTACTGCTTCAGCATCATCTCCATTGACATGGAAAACTGGTGAAGAAGAGATCTTGGCAACGTCCGTACAGTAAGTTCCTGAACGGGCATCTTTATAGTTGGTCGTAAAACCAACTTGGTTGTTGATGACAATGTGAATGGTACCACCAGTGCGGTATCCTTCAAGTTTTGACATCTGAGTTACCTCATATACCACACCTTGACCTGCAATTGCCGCATCTCCATGAATCAATATCGGCGCAATCTTCGATGAATCGCCATTGTATTTCATGTCGATTTTAGAGCGCGTGATACCTTCTACGATAGGATCTACGGTTTCTAGGTGCGAAGGGTTTGGAGCCAGAGATAGGTGGATAGATTTACCGTCTTCTGTAGTCACGTCCGATGAATACCCTAAGTGGTATTTTACGTCACCACCAAATTGTAATTCGGGATCCTCTTCGGCATACATTTTACCTTCGAATTCAGAGAAGATAGTTTTGTAAGGTTTACCCATGATGTTTGCCAATACGTTCAAACGACCACGGTGAGCCATACCGATCATAAATTCTTGGATTCCTAAACTAGCACCTTTTTCAATGATGGAATCCAATGCTGGAATTAAGCTTTCAGCACCCTCAAGGGAGAAACGTTTTTGTCCCAAGAATTTGGTCCCCAAGAAACTTTCGAAGATCACCGCACGGTTCAGTTTCCTGAAAATGCGTTTCTTCTGATCTACATCGTAGTGAGGTTGGTTTCTGTCCGCTTCCATATGGTCTTGCAACCATTTGATTTTCTCAGGATTTCGGATGTATTTGAATTCAGCACCAATAGAACGACAGTAAGTGTCTTCAATCAGCTGACGGATATCTCTTAATTTGGCAGGGCCTAAACCAACTTCCACACCAGCATTGAAAACCGTGTCCATATCAGATTCTGATAGGCCAAATGTCTCTAACTCTTTGCCTGGGTAATATTTGCGACGCTCGCGAACAGGGTTGGTTTGGGTAAATAGGTGACCACGGTCTCTATAACCATGGATCATGTTTAGTACGTTGATTTCTTTTAATGCGTGATCAGATACACCTTCAACTGATTCAACCGAACCACCTTCTGATGTTTGACCAAAGTCAAATCCTTCAAAAAACTTTTGCCAACCAAAATCTACTGAATTTGGGTCAGCTTTGTATGCTTGATATAAACCGTCGATGTAACTCGAATCAGCATTACTCAAAAATGTCAATTTGTCCATGTGGATTGGGGTGATAAAATTTTGCCAAATTTATAAATAATAAACATACTTTTCCGCATTTAATCGATATAAAATACAATGTTTTAGCATGTTTTTTCGTGTATTCTGTTTAAGAAATAAATAATAGTCAATTTTTGATAAACTTTGGGTTTATTATTGTTTTCTCCATAATATTTTAACGTTGAGAAAATGAATTTGTTTATTTCGAAACATATAATTTCTTGGCAAGATCTTGCCAGTCAGCACAGCTGTTTTCCTTAGGACTGGTCCCCACAGAAGCCATGTGCGACCAAAAGCCATAGGTGGTTGCTGGCGCATAATCTAATAGGTGCTCCTCAAAAAAGCTAGCACCGGCAAGCCAGTTGGAGTCTAGCTCTTGGGTAAAATATTTGGAAATCAACCTTCGCTCCGCATAGGTGATGTTTCCTGTGCTCAATAGAGTTTGGATGCTATCATCAACTGTTTCCTGACCAGTATTGGCCGTTTTCCAGTTCAGGACCAATTCCTCATTGATGCTTTCTATATTATTTTGCTCTGTTTCCATTCCATTTAGCTTAAAAAATACATTGGGATATTTTTTGAGCATAAAGCGGAAATAGTCTCTCCACAATAGCATGGTCATCAGGCGATCGTATCTTTTTTTATTTTGGACCAACGCTGAATCCTGCATCTCATGGTAAACGTAAATCGGCGATAGGGCTCCAATAGCGATATATGGGGAGATCAATGAGAAATTGTTCAGCCCTTCGTAATTGGGGTCCAAAAGGTTTTTAAGTTTTTCTATACCAAAATCTTCGCCCCCTTCAAAGCTTTTCCCAGCGAGGGGTTCTATTTCCTCTTCGGTATAGCCTAACTCCTTTAAGCTAGGGATATTCGTTTCTTCCAAGTGTTGCGGGCTAGGAATATTCTGAGGCGCAGCAAGGGGAAGGCGAACCGAACTTTCTCGTTCGATCTTTTTCCTGAAAATATTGAATTTATCAGGAATATCCTTGATTGGAAAGGGTAGGTCCTCTTTGTGAAAAAGGGTATGGCCGATAAAATGCCTCAGGTTGATTTTGTTCTCCCAAAGCTCGGCTTCCACGATCTCGGAAATCTGGGTCTCCCTCGAGGCTACCTCCCGATGGTGGAATACTTCTCCAACCTCATATTTAGCACATAAAACAGGAAGGATTTCCTCAGGTTTTCCAACAAATGTCATCAGGTCACTGCCCATTTTTTGGAGTTTCGCCTTTAATTGCGCAACCGATTCCAAAAGAAATTGTGCCCTCTTGATGCCGGTATTGTTTTGTTGGAATTTGTTTTTGTGGAAATAACGAGGATCGAAACAGTAAACGGGAATGATTAAGTCTGATTTGTTTATAGCTTCAATTAATACTTCATTGTCATGCAGTCTTAAATCATTCCTAAACCAAACAAGAACTACTCTTTTACTCATATTATACCCCGAAATGCGTTACTTAACAAATATAGTCTATTCTAAGTGACTGGGGGCATCCCCAACCCGAATTTTTACATGTCAAAGACAATGTGATTAATTGTTAAAATTTATTTGATTTGTAAAATTTTTAGAAACTTTAAACTTTCGCAGTTTAATTCTGTTAGCATTAAATAAATATTATAACAAATAAGAGGAGGGAAGATGGAAGTGTTATTATCAGGTTTGAATTCTTATTTGGGAAAACGAGCCATGAGTAACCTGAGCAGGGAGGATTTTAATGTACATGGGATTGTTAGGGACTTGGATTTGTTTAAATCCAGAGTGTTTGAGACATTGACGGCAACTCTTGATAAGGTCGATTTATTGCGGAGAGGCAGAGAATTTGAAGCCTTTAAAATCGAGTCTGGAGTGGGCCTTTCCATTTATATTACCCATGTTCCTACATTAGGTGAACTCGTTAACCTTAATTTAGAACTTATAACATTGAAAAACTTCATTGAACTGACCAAGTTAAATGGAGGTAAACGAATCGTCTATATAGCAAGGCTAATGGATAAGCCTTTTATTAAGGATATTGAAGCGCTCTTGAAAGCTTCCAATATCACCTATACCATCGTGCTCAAAAACTTGGCTATAGGGAAGGGCAGTGTCCTGGATAAATATATGCATCTCCTGATCAATGGACGTTATCTGCCCTATGATAATGCCATTGCCAAAGTTAAGTTCAATCCTATCTCATCTCTGGACCTCTTACGCTGGGTCTATAATGTGGATTGGGACAAATGTTTCCTGAATGAAACCATTGAGATTGGAGGGCCAAGAACCATCACCGTTCAAGAAATTTATCGCTTGTACAAGAAAACTTTGTACCCTAATGCCGAAGTGAAAAGCATATTGGTCCCACATTTTATTATGAGTTTGGTTTTCAAAAAAGCCTACCATATCCATAAAGAGGACCTTATTGAATTCAAGCGCCTCATGGAGCGTGAATACCCTATTGACAATACATCTTGGAAAAACAAAATCTTATTCTCCTTTACCCCGCTAGATCAGGTCATCAAGCTCGACCAATAAATTCTTAAACCTTCTTATATTCCCGCTATTAGCTTACATTTGTAGCTAAGCGAGCTATTAAATATGGGATACAAAAGTTTACAAGAATGTGTTGCCGACCTAGAAAAACATGGTCATCTTATCCGAATCAAAGAAGAAGTCGATCCTTACCTGGAAATGGCCTCTATTCAGATGCGGGTATATGATGCCCAGGGTCCGGCCTTATATTTTGAGAATGTCAAAGGATCAAAATTTCCGGCAGTATCAAACCTCTTTGGAACCCTTGAGCGATCGAAATTCATGTTCCGGGACACCTTGGATCACGTCAAGAAATTGGTTGACGTCAAAATGAACCCGATGTCCGTTTTGAAAAAACCATTTTCCTATGCGGGCTCTTCCATGGTGGCCTTGGGTGCTTTGCCTTGGAAAAAGAAATCTGCAGCTCCCATTTTGTATGGGCAAACCAAGATCTCCGAACTTCCTCAGATCGTAAACTGGCCTATGGATGGTGGCCCTTTTGTGACCATGCCGCAGGTATATACAGAAGATATCAGCAAACCGGGCATCATGAATGCCAACCTTGGTATGTATCGGATACAGCTAGGGGGCAATGAATATGTCCAAGATCAAGAGATCGGTTTGCACTACCAGTTGCATCGTGGTATCGGTATACATCAGACCAAAGCAAATGCCTTAGGGAAACCGCTGAAGGTCAGTATTTTCGTCGGTGGTCCGCCTTCACATCCGCTTTCGGCTGTGATGCCTCTCCCAGAGGGACTCTCCGAAATGATCTTTGCTGGCGCCCTAGGGAACCGTCGCTTCCGTTATTTCTATGATGAGGAAGGCTTCTGTATCTCTGCAGATGCTGATTTTGTCATTACGGGTACCGTTTATCCAAATGACAACAAACCTGAAGGCCCATTCGGGGACCATATCGGTTATTATTCATTGGTACACCCTTTCCCATTGATGAAGGTACATAAGGTTTACCATAGAAAGGACCCCATCTGGTCCTTTACCGTCGTGGGTAGGCCTCCACAAGAAGATACCAGCTTTGGTGCATTGATCCATGAAATTACTGGTAATGCCATCCCTCAGCAGATCGGCGGTCTACATGCTGTACATGCCGTTGACCCAGCTGGAGTGCATCCCCTGTTGTTTGCCATAGGTAGCGAACGATATACGCCATATCAAAAGGTCGATAGACCTCAGGAAGTATTGACCATTGCAAACCAGATTTTAGGTACCAACCAACTCAGTCTTGCGAAATATCTATTTATTTCAGCCTTTGAGGATAACCCTCAATTGGATATCCATAGTATCAAGGATTTCTTTACCCATATCTTCGAAAGGATTGACCTTAGCAGGGATCTGCACTTCCAAACCAACACGACAATCGATACCCTGGATTATACAGGGGATGGATTGAATGCAGGATCAAAGGTCACTTTTGCAGCTGTAGGGGAAGTAAAAAGACAATTGATTAGCGAATATCCTGTGGGATTAGATTTACCAAGACCTTTCAACCATGGAAAATTGGCTTTACCTGGGATCATCGTACTAGATGGTCAAGCCTTTACGAGCTATGAAGAAGAAGCCAAGCTGCTGGGAGAATGGTGCGCGGCAGCAAAGGATAGAAATTGGGAAGGCATACAGCTTATCGTATTAGCAGATGATGCAGACTTTACCGCAGAAAATGAAAACAATTTTGTGTGGGTGACCTTTACAAAGTCCAATCCTGCCTTTGATATTTATGGTATCGATAGTTTCACGAGCCATAAACACTGGGGCTGCCATGGTCCTGTGATCATCGATGCGAGAAGTAAACCTCATCATGCTCCTGATCTGATCAAAGATCCGGCAGTGGAGAAGCGAGTTGATCAACTTGCCGCTAAAGGTGGATCCCTGCACGGTATATATTAGAACAAATTCCAAAAAATAATAGACGAGGTTGCCTTTTTTGGCAACCTCGTTTTGTATGCCATGCTCAGTCATTATTCTGGCCATCCCTAAAAATTTACAATCTTTTTTTTCCTCCATTTAAACTTGGTCTCATTCGGGACACATTCCGAATTTTCCGAATGTGTCCCGAATGAGACTAAAGGAATTCTCGAAGCCGGTTGGTAGGGACGCTCGAATGAATTGTTAAAATAATTTGAGCCAATAATCCAGCATGGTTAAAATTTTTACCCTGATGTGTTTTTCAATAAAAAACAATAATAGATACGAATAAATCAACAAAACTTTAAAATCC